>CBFQYI010000232.1:0-7290 GCA_965720825.1 uncultured Chryseobacterium sp.
ATGTTTTTTTAAACTGATGATATGCTGTGATTATTCCGGTCAGAATTAAAGGCAAGAAAAGCCTCACTTCCCAGAAAAGTCCTACTAAAGTAATCATGAGAAGATAAGGAATGGAAAAGAAAAAATACTTTCCAAAAATACTCCTGTTTTCTTCTTCTGTACAAAGACCATATATAAAATAAATCACAATTAATGCAAAGACCAATCCTGAAAGGTTGAAGGGGCTGGAAAAGTTTCTGTTAATATAAAATCCTTCCACAAAAGTAGTTTCATCCTGAACAAGCAGAGCTCTTAATCCCAGATAAGGAACCAGAAAAGCAATAACCAGTGGTATAATTCTCCAGATTACCTGAAAATTTCCTTTTTTCAATTCATCTATATTGAAAAATACTGCTGCAAAAAAAGCAATATTAAGACAGGCTGTTTCTCTAACCAAAGTAGAGATGCCAATAAGGCCGATGAGCATAAAAAAGAAAATATTTTTTTGGGTATCTAAATATTTCAGGGTTAATAATACACCTGCCAAATAACAGAAGAGTGCAATAGTGTCACAGTTTGTAGGTGCATACTGCGTGATCACAATAAAAAACACAGATAGGAGATGGATAATCCTCCTTGCATTAAGATTCAACAAAAGTCCTGTTGATTTCATTCGGAAAATAGCATTCAAAATCAAAGAACACAAAACGAAGAACATACTGTTCATAAGGAAGAGCCCATGATAAAAAGGGGTTCCGTTTTTTGACAAAAAATCTTTGAAGAAAGAAAGAGGGCCGTTAATCAGACTGTACATCAGATCTGTCATCTGTACACTCAGATAATTGGGAATCACTCTGTAAGCATATACCGAGGAAAATAAAAAATCAGGGGTTGTCTCTGATGTTTTCAGTCTTGTATAGGAAGATTCAAATCCATAATAAGACATAGCAAACAGCAGAAGCGGAAGTACTATTACAAATAGAAATCCGTTTATTTTTTCATCATTTCTTTTCAACATATCTAAAACAGATTCTTATTTTTTAATAATAATGGTGGTTTAAAATACATTTTTTCAAAAGGGAACTTTTGCAAAAGTAGAATATTTTTTCATTCTTCCTAGAATATTTTATTGATTTTCAGTTAAAACTTATCACTAACTATTTTGAACTAATGCTTAAAAAATTAAATTTGCAGACTTGATTTAAATGCAATGCATCGCTTTTTTATATTTTTATATTATCTGATTTCCAAAAATAAAATCCTATCTGTGTTTACAGCTTTAGGAATTGCCGTCTTATGTATGTTCTTTGCATCAAAGATCAATTTCGAGGAAGATATTAACCAAATCATTCCTAAAAATGAAAAATCTGATCTTACAGCAAAGGTTCTTAAGCAGCTTAATTTTTCGGACAAGATCATTGTTATTATAGAGAATAAATCCAGAGAAGACAGCTTCCAGCTTTCGGAAACAGCGGATACGTTTTTGAAAAAGATAGAACCTTTACAAAAATATATAGGTTCTGTTCAGGGCAAAGTGAATGATAATGAAATCTCCGAAACTTTTGATTTTGTTAATCAGAATTTACCTTTATTCCTGAATGAAAATGATTATAAGGAAATTGATCAGAAACTTCAGAAAGACAGCATTGCCAGGCAGGTAGAGAATAATTATATCTCATTGGTTTCTCCCACAAGCCTTGTCACCAAAGAGTTTATTAAAAAAGATCCTTTAGGGCTTACTTTTTTAGGAATCAAGAAACTTAATGCTTTAAACATCAGCAAAGATTTCAAACTCGAAGACAGCTATATTGTAACTAAAGATGGTAAAAACCTCTTGCTTTTCATTGATCCTAAAAATAAGAGTAATGACACAAAAGCTAATGAGGCATTTGTAGACCAGCTTAATTCCATCAAAGACGGAATCAACAAACAGTTCAAAGGAAAAACAGAGATCAGCTATTTCGGTTCTCCGGTAATTGCAGTGGCTAATGCGAAGCAGATCAAAAAAGATATTCAGAACACTGTGGTCATTTCTATGACGGTTCTTTTAATCCTTCTGATCTATTATTTCAGAAATATTTTTACTCCTGTCATTGTATTTCTGCCTACCGTATTTTCAGTCCTGCTTGCTTTATTGGTCCTTTACTTTATTAAAGATAAGATTTCAGCAATTTCACTAAGTGTGGGAGCTATTCTGATTGGAATTACCATTGATTATGCCCTGCATATTCTTACCCATTATAAGCACAACAATAATATTGAAGAGCTTTACAAAGAAATTACGCAACCTATTATATTGAGCAGTGCAACGACAGCCGTTTCATTCTTATGTCTGGTTTTTGTTCGTTCTGAAGCGTTGAAGGACTTAGGTCTCTTTGCAGCTATTACCGTGATTCTTTCTTCAATTACAGCTTTAGTTATCGTTCCTCAGCTCTACAAACCAAAAGAAAAAGGAGAACACCTCAACACCAATTTTATTGACAAGATCGGATCTTATCCGTACGAGAAAAACAAACCTCTGATTATAGGCTGTTCCATTATTATTCTTGCCTGCCTTTTCGGATTCAGGCATGTAGGTTTTAATGAAGACATTGGTGACCTGAATTACATTCCAAAAGAATTAAAAATCAGTGAAGCAAAACTTCAGAAACTTTCCGACATTACTTCAAAATCAATCTATACTATTTCTTATGGAAATTCTGAAGAAGAGGCGTTAACAAGAAATTCAGAATTAAGCAGTTTCCTTGAAAAAGAGAAAAAAGAAGGCAAGATTTTAAGCTATAACTCTATCGGAAGCGTTGTGCTTTCAGAAAAAGACCAACAGAGAAAAATTGAGGAATGGAATCGATTCTGGAATGACCAGAAGAAAAGTCAGACCATTTCCGAGCTGGTCAGCAATGGAAATAAATTCGGCTTCAACAGTTCCGCTTTTGATGGCTTCAATGAAGTTTTGCATAAAAATTATTCCGCATTGAGTCTGAAAGAGTATCAAAAGGTAAAAGCGCTTCAGATTTCAGAATTCATGAGCAACGAAAATGATTTCTACACGGTTTCCAATGTGGTAAAAGTAGACGAAAAAAAACGGGATACTTTCATCAAAGATATTGAGAAGAAGCATGATGCCATTGCCATTGACCGCCAGCAGATGAACGAAAATTTTTTGGGCCTGCTGAAGAGAGATTTTAATACGCTCATCAATTATTCACTTTTAGCTATTGTCCTGACGATTATTGTATTCTTCAGAAATTTTGAATTAACAATTCTCACCATGTTTCCGATTGTTTTAACGGGAGTCGTGACAGCCGGAATTCTTTATTTTCTGGGATTGGAATTAAATATTTTCAGTACTGTAGTTTGTACTCTTGTATTTGGGGTAGGAGATGATTTCAGTATTTTCCTCACGCAGGCGATGCAAAAAGAACATACAACAGGCAAAAATGAATTACCTACGTATAGAACATCCATTATTCTTGCCGTTTTCACCACAATACTTTCCATTGGATCGTTAATCTTCGCTAAGCATCCTGCATTGCATTCCTTAGCGTTAGTTGCCCTGATCGGAATGTTCTCAGTCATTATTATCACTTCTACTCTATATCCTTTCTGGTTCAGATTATTTATTACCAACCGGGCAAGAAAAGGTCTTTCTCCCATTACTTTCAGGTTATTTCTGCGGGCAGTATTCTCGTTTTTATATTATGGATTAGGCGGATTGGTATTTTCTGCTGTCGGAAGTTTATTTATTAAAAACTCAAAGGGAAGAACATTAGATATTATCAAATTAATTCTTGCTAAGTTTTTAACATCTGTACTTTATATTACTCCTTTTGTAAAGAAAAGAGTGATTAAAAATCCGGCTGAAGATTTCAGCAAACCCGCTGTCATTATTGCCAACCATACGTCTTTTCTAGATACACTGGCTATTGCAATGGCAACCCACAAAATTATTTACCTGGTGAATGATTGGGTATACGAGTCTCCTGTTTTTGGAAAACTGGTAAGAGCGCTGGGTTTTTATCCTGTTTCACAGGGAATCGAGAATGGAATGGACAAGCTTAAAGAAAAAATAGAGCAAGGATATTCATTGGTTGTTTTTCCGGAAGCAGAACGTTCCTATACCAATGATGTGAAAAGGTTTCATAAAGGAGCATTTTATCTTGCTGAGCAATTCGGGCTGGATATTCTTCCACTTTACATCCACGGAAACTCTGAAGTATTACCGAAAGGAGATTTCATTATCTACAATGGAAGGATTACTGTGAAAGTAGGAAACAGAATCAGCAAAGACGACATGAGCTTTGGAAAAAACTATTCAGAAAGAACGAAGAAGATCAATGCTTATTTCAGGAAAGAATTTGCTAAATTGAGAGAAGAAATTGAGGATGAGAATTATTTTAAAAATAAATTATTCCTGAGTTATCTATACAAAGACAGTGAAGTGGTAAAAGAAGTTAAAGAAGATTTTAATGCCAACAAATCTGTATATTTCGCCCTGAACAAATATATTTCCAATGATGCCAATATTCTTCATATGGCTGATGATTTTGGACAAAAGGATGTATTATTAACTTTATACCAGGCCAGCCGAAAAGTTTTTTCTCTGATTCAGAATGATGAAAAAAGAGCAACAGCAGCACACAGTTATCTGGTAAAAAGAAGAAAGATACAATATATAAAAGACCTTTCTGAGGTAAACAAAAAGATTGATGTACTACTGGTCTCCCATGATCGTTTTACATGGAATGATATTCAGGATCTGCCAGAGACTGTCATTTTTGTAAATACAAAAAGTGATTCTTTTGAAAGTAGTAATTATGTACTAAAATTTAGTTCTGAATCATTAAAAGTATTTAAAACCAAATAATAAATATGAAAAACATATTTTTGTAAACGCTAAAGAAAACTAATGAAGAAAAATATACTTGTCATATATTATTCACAAACCGGACAACTCGAAGATATCGTGAGAAATATAGCCCAGCCTTTTGAAGCTAAAAAGGAGGCTTATGATGTTACGTATTACAACATTCAGCTAAAGGAAGATTTTCCTTTTCCCTGGCCAGGCGATGTCTTTTTCAACACTTTTCCTGAATCTTACCTGCAGATTCCAAAAGAAATCCTTCCTCCTTCAGAAGAAATTCTGAACAAAAAGTACGATCTTATCCTATTCGGATATCAGGTATGGTATCTCACACCATCCATTCCTATTATTTCTTTCTTAAAGAGTGATTATGCAAAGCAAATCCTTAAAGATACTCCTGTAGTCACCATCTCAGGAACCAGAAATATGTGGATGCTTTCCCAGGAAAAACTAAAGGTTTACTTAAGAGATTTACAGGCTAAACTCGTAGGAAATATTGCTTTGGTAGACAGACACGACAATTACACAAGCGTATTAACAATTCTCCGATGGCTTACCACAGGTCAGAAAGAAAAATCAGGAATGCTTCCTGCTGCAGGAGTTTCCGATGAAGAAATTACAGGTTCTGTAAAGTATGGCGAGATTATTGAAAGACATTTTAATAAGAACGACCTTAATAATTTACAACCGGATCTTGTGAAAAACGGAGCTATTGAAATCCGTGCGTTTTTAGTACGTGTAGAAAAGGTAGGAAACAAAATTTTTACAGTATGGTCTAACCTGATTATCAAGAAAAAAGAGAAACGTCCATTGCTGATAAAATTCTTTAAGGTATATTTGATGGCAGCGATATGGATTATCTCACCTGTCGTTTTGGTTTTACACCTGCTTACAACCCCTATATTTTGGTTTAAAAGACAAAAACAAAAAAGATATTTACAAGGAATTAATTTAAAATAGAATGTACGACGTATTTATAACAAAAGCATCAAAATACTTACCCAATGAGCCGGTAGCGAATGATGAAATGGAGACTTATCTTGGGCTTATCAATGATGCGCCATCTAAAGCAAAATCACTTATCCTAAGAAATAATAAAATCACGACAAGATACTACGCTTTAGATAAAGAAGGAAACCCTACACACTCTAATGCGCAGCTTACTGCCAAAGCAATTGAAGGACTTTTTGATGAAAATTTCAAAAAGGAAGATATGAAATTATTATCGGTAGGAACTACTTCACCGGATCAGATCCAGCCTTCTCATGCTTCTATGGTACATGGTGAACTGAACATCGGAAAATCTATTGAAATTAATACTTCAACAGGTCTTTGCAACTCAGGAATGAATGCGCTCAACTATGGATTCCTTTCTGTAAAAGCTGGTGTACAGGATAACGCAGTCTGTGCAGGTTCTGAAAGAATGTCTGCATGGATGACTGCTGACAAATTCAACCATGAAGCAGAAAATTTAAAATTACTGGAGGAAAGACCTATCATTGCTTTCAAAAGAGAATTCCTGAGATGGATGCTTTCTGACGGAGCCGGAGCTTTCCTTTTAGAAAATAAACCGAGAGAAAACAGTACTTCTTTAAAAGTAGAATTCATTGATTTCTATTCTTATGCTCACGAAATTGAAGCATGTATGTATGCCGGATGTGATAAGCTGGAAGACGGAAGCCTGAAATCATGGGCAGACTACCCTTCTGATGAATGGTTGAAGCAATCTATTTTCGCCATCAAACAAGACACTAAAATCCTTGATAAATATATTCTTGTAAAAGGAGCAGAAAGTTTAAGATCATCTTTTGACAAACATAATCTGGATCCGGAAAAAATTGACCACGTATTGGCTCATATCTCTTCAGGATACTTTAAAGACGGACTGAAAGAAGAATTTGCTAAAAAAGGAATGGATTTCCCTGCAGAAAAATGGTTCTACAACCTTTCTAAAGTGGGAAACATCGGTGCTGGATCTATATTTATTGCCCTTGAAGAGCTGATGAATTCCGGAACATTGAAAAAAGGAGAAAAAGTGCTTCTTTGCGTTCCTGAAAGTGGAAGATTTGCTTACTCATGTGCTTTATTAACTGTTTGCTAATGGAGCACAAACTACCTACATCCGATAAAGATTTTGTAGAAAGCCTTATTCCGCAAAGGTTTCCTTTTGTGATGGTGCATGAGTTATCAGAATATTCTGAAAACCATCTTTTATCTGGTTTTGAAATAAAAGAAGATAACCTTTTTATCCAGGACGGATTATTTCAGGCTTCAGGTTTGATTGAACACCAGGCACAGAGTGTTGCTCTGCATACAGGATATAAATATTATCTACTGGGAAAAGATGCACCTACGGGATATATCGGAGCTATCAAGTCTTTTGAAGCCGAAATACTACCTAAAGTAGGAGACCAGCTGAAATCTGAGGTCACCATCCTCAATGAAGTAAT
>CBFQYI010000233.1:0-7279 GCA_965720825.1 uncultured Chryseobacterium sp.
AAAACCTTGATGATATTCTCATCTGCAAAACTAGGCAGGTAAACAAGATAATATCCCTGTTTGTAAGGATTAAGGTTTCTGATCTTTCTCCTGATGACAGGTTTTTTGATATGTGGATGATAATTTTCAAAATGAAACCCAATTTTCCTTTCACTGGGAACGTAATATTTCAAAATCATTTCTCCCAGAAAATCTTTTTCCTTTGGTTTGGGTGTTTCAGGAAAACTCATAGAAGCCTGATGGCTGAGTTCTATCAACGGAAACTTTTTCAATTTGGAAGCCCAGCCTGTCAGAGGTTCATAATCATTAATAATTAAATCATACTGTGACAGCTCTAGTTCTCTGATTGTTTTAGCGGCTTCAAAGAATTTATTTTCGGTGAATGTTTTTCGGTAAGATAGACCTCCTGTTTTATTATAAAGAAGGGAAATGCCTCTGTATTGAAAGTTAATGTCAAAATCAGCCTTCAATTGCGATTGATGGCCACTGATCAAGGTGTCTACAGACGCATGCTTTTTGAGAAGAGGAATAATTTCCTGTGCCCTGGCAATATGCCCGTTTCCGGTACCCTGGAATGCATACAGAATCTTCATTTAGGAAAAATTAGTTACAATTTTTAAAAGATCAGAATTATCCATCTCCGGGATTTCTTCTGCTTCATCATCTTTCAGTAAATGTTTATGTTCATCATAATAAAAAATCTTCCATTGTTTATCATGATATTCCAAAGCAGAAAGATTTTCTATCCAGTCACCGGAATTCAGGTAAGTACAGGATCCTTTTTTATTAACAACCTCGCGGATCTGTGGCTGGTGAATATGCCCGCATACCACATAATCATATTGGTTATCAATGGCCAGCTCTGAAGCTGTCAATTCAAAATCCCCGATATATTTTACCGCTTTTTTCACATTGTTTTTGATCTTTTTGGAAAATGAGTATTTCTCTTTACCCATTTTTTCCAGGAACCAATTTACAACATTATTGATGATAATAAGAAGATCATAACCTTTTCCGCCAAGTTTGGCGATCCATTTGGAATGCTGGACGGATGCATCGAAAACATCCCCGTGAAAAATCCAGGTTTTTTTCTGATCGATATTCAGACAGATCTTGTTACAGACTTTAAGTTTTCCCAGTTCAAAATCTGTGAACTTACGGAACATTTCATCATGATTGCCTGTAATGTAATAGACATCTGTGTTTTTGGTAGCCAGTGAAAGTATCTTTCTGATTACCTTCAAATGAGGTTTAGGGAAGTAAGACTTTTTAAACTGCCAGATATCGATAATATCACCGTTTAAAACTAAAGTTTTAGGCTGGATAGAATTGAGGTATCTCAACAATTCTTTAGCCTTACATCCATAAGTTCCCAAATGAACATCCGATATAACAACTAATTCAACGTTTCTTTTCATAGTTTTGTACAAAGAAACTAATTGAAAATTAACTGTATATGAATGCTATATTATTTTTTATAGAGCGTTCATCAGCTCTTCTGTGATTTCCATGTTGTGGTAAACGTTTTGCACGTCATCATCCTCTTCGAAACGCTCAAGCATTTTCATATTAGCTTTGAACTGTTCTGCGTTCACTTCTTTTGTATTATTAGGAATTCTCTGAAGTTCTGCACTTTTTGCTTCAATGCCAAGGGCGTCTAATTTGTGAGATAGCGATCCAAAATCTTCAAAAGCAGTTGTAATCATTACTTCTTCTTCGTCCTTTTCTACATCTTCTGCTCCACCATCAATCATTTCCATTTCAAAATCATCCCAATCCATTTTAATCTGAGCTAAATCTATGGTGAAAATTCCTTTTCTATCGAAGATAAAAGCTAACTCACCATTTTTACCAAGGTTACCGTCAAACTTATTGAAAACAGCTCTTACGTTGGCTACAGTTCTTGTTGTATTGTTTGTAGTACATTCTACAAAAAAAGCAACACCACCTTGTCCATAACCTTCATAAGTGATTTCTTCATAGTTTTCTGCATCTGCACCACTCGCTTTCTTAATGGCTCTTTCAACATTATCCTTAGGCATATTCGCCCCTTTTGCGTTTTGGATACATCTTCTCAATGCAGGATTGGATTCAGGATCTGTTCCACCAGCTTTTACCGCTAATGCAATATCTTTTCCTATTTTAGAGAATGTCTTGGCCATTTTATCCCATCTGGCCATTTTAGAAGCTTTTCTATATTCAAATGCTCTTCCCATTTTAATTTTTAAATTTCCAACAAAATTACTCAAAAGTCAACAAAAAAAAAATACCTCCAATCAAATTGGAGGTATTCATTATTTAGAAAAATTAATTATTTTTTCTTTTTAGCAGCAGCTTTTTTCTTAGCTGGAGCTTTTTTAGTAGCTTTCTTAGTAGCTTTTTTTGCTGGAGCAACAACATCAGATTTCTGATATTTGTTCCATTCACTGTCATCACCAATGTATCTAACAGTTACTTTTCTATCAGATTGTCTTTCAGCATCAGATGCAGATTCTGCAACTTTAGCATTTTGCTCTCCGATACCTACTGATTTTAAAGCGTTAACATCTACACCTCTTGCATCTAAAGCAGCAACTACAGAAGCAGCTCTTTCTTTAGATAATTTCAAGTTGTAAGCATCGCTACCTTTTTTATCAGTTTCTCCAACTAATAAGAATCTACCTCCATCTTTCTTAATGATTTCAGAAGCAGTATCTAGAGCTCCTTTAGATTCAGGCTTGATTGTAGCTTTGTTGAAATCGAAGTAAACGCTCTTAAGGTTTTTCTCAACGTCAGTAGCTGTTACTTCTTTTGGTTTAGGACATCCGTTGTATTCAGGAAGACCTGGAACAGTAGGACAAGCATCATCTTTATCTAAGATACCGTCACCGTCTGTATCTGGCCAAGGACAACCGTTGTTTTCAGCAGGACCTGCTACTGTAGGACAAGCGTCATCTTTGTCGATTACACCATCACCGTCAGTATCTGGCCAAGGGCATCCGTTGTTTTCAACTGGACCTGCCACTTCTGGACATTGATCGTCTTTATCTGGAACTCCGTCACCGTCAGTATCAGGACATCCTTGGAATTCTGGTAAACCTGGAGTATCTGGACAAAGGTCATCTTTATCTAGGATACCATCCTTATCTCTGTCTCTGTTTCCGAATCTGAATAAGATAGAAGCAGAAGCTTGCCAGAAGTTAGCAACAGTAGATTTATCACCTGGAGTTGATACATAATCTCCTTGAACACCAAGACCGAAGTTCTTAGTTACCCAGAAGTTAGCACCAGCACCTGTAGCTACAGTAAAGTGATTAGCTTTACCATTTTCGTTACCATCCTTACCATTAGTTACGTTTTCGATTGGATTACCGTTAGCGTCAACAGATGTTCTAGGGAAAGTAAGAGCTGTATAGTCATGTCTTAAGTAGTTAGCACCAACTCTTAAATATGGATCAAACCAAGATTCTTCGTTCCATAAAAGACCTGCAGCGTGAGCCTGGAAACCAAGACCTGTCATTAGGAAAAATTCTTTCCCCATGTTGAATCTTTTGTTTTCAACATTTCCAACAGAAGTTTGCCAGTCAATTACTAAACCTTTTCCAACGTTTCTAGCAACTGTTAACTTAGATAGTGGAGGTGTAATAGAAAAGTTGTTCACATTGAACATACTTTTTGTCAAATTGTTAGCAGAGAACGTATTACTGAAGTTACCTCTTGCTGCTACATGGTTTTCAGCATGAGCACCAACTCCGATTAACCACGGATTGTTGGTAGTCTGTGCGAAAACAGTAGAGGCAACAGTAAGCGCCAATGCTGAAATTCCTAATTTTAGATTTTTCATAGAATTAAATGATTAAATAATTGATAATGCAAAATAAATATAATTTTTCTTTATATACAAAGTTTTTCAAATGATTTTTAACTTTTCTTTAATATTCTGTCGAGGTTCCGTTTATTTTCTCTATCTTTTATCGCCTCTCTTTTATCGAAAAGTTTTTTCCCTCTACCAAGCGCTATCAGCACCTTTGCTTTCCCTCGGTCAGTGATATATAATTTTAAAGGTATTATGGTGTTCCCAGCATCCTTTAACTTTTTTTCAAGTTTTTGTAATTCTTTTTTGTGCAAGAGCAATTTCCGTTCCCTTTTTGTTTTGTGATTGTAAAAAGTTCCCAATTTATACTCATCAATCATCATGTTGATGATGTACAATTCCCCATCAATAAACTGACAGAAGGATTCTGTAATGGATGCTTTGGATGAACGTAAAGATTTTATTTCCGTACCCGTCAAAACCATTCCGGCTTCGTATTCTTCCAGAATTTCATATTCAAAACGGGCTCTTTTATTTAATATGCTAACTGTTTTCTCAATCTTCATCATTTTAAAATTTCGTTAATGAAATATATAAAAAATACCATACATTTAAAAACTTGACTATTATATTATTACAAAATACCCAAATTCTTTTCGTATTTTTGCGCCAAATTTACAAAACTATATGTTAACAGTATCTAACTTATCTTTACAATTCGGGAAAAGAGTTCTTTTTGACGAGGTAAATATTATGTTTACCAAAGGAAACTGCTACGGGATCATCGGAGCAAACGGTGCGGGAAAGTCTACATTCCTGAAAATACTAACAGGAAAGCAGGATCCTACAACAGGGCATGTATCTCTGGAACCAGGGAAAAGAATGTCAGTTTTGGAGCAGGATCACTTTGCTTACGATCAGTTTACTGTTCTTGAAGCTGTTTTAAGAGGTAATAAGAAATTATTTGAGATAAAAGAGGAAATGGATGCGTTATACGCAAAAGAAGATTTCTCTGACGAAGACGGTATTAAAGCCGGTGAACTAGGTGTAATTTATGATGAAATGGGTGGTTGGACTGCAGAATCTGATGCTCAGACTATGCTTTCTAACGTAGGAATCACGGATGATATGCACTGGCAGTTGATGAGTGAACTTGAGAACAAAGACAAAGTAAAAGTTCTTTTGGCTCAGGCACTTTTCGGAAACCCTGATGTATTGATTCTGGATGAGCCTACCAACGACCTTGACATTGATACCATCTCATGGCTGGAAGACTTCCTTGCTGATTATGAAAACACGGTAATTGTTGTATCCCACGACCGTCACTTCCTTGATACGGTTTGTACACACATCGGTGACCTTGATTATTCTAAACTTAACCTGTACACAGGTAACTACTCTTTCTGGTATCAGGCTTCTCAGTTGGCAACAAGACAAAGAGCTCAAGCAAACAAGAAAGCTGAAGAGAAGAAAAAAGAACTTCAGGACTTCATTGCAAGGTTCAGTTCTAACGTTGCTAAAGCAAAACAGGCAACTGCAAGAAAGAAAATGATCGACAAATTAAATATTGACGATATTAAACCTTCTTCAAGAAGATATCCTGCTATTATTTTCGAAATGGAGAGAGAAGCAGGAGATCAGATTTTAGATGTAAAAGGTCTTGAGAAAACAAAAGATGGAGAACTACTATTCTCTAACATTGATTTAAATCTTAAAAAGGGAGACAAAGTAGCGATACTTTCTAAAAACTCTTTAGCCATTACAGAATTCTTCGAAATTCTGGCTGGAAATGTAGAAGCAGATAAAGGAACTGTTGCATGGGGAGTTACAACCAATCAGTCTCACATGCCATTGGATAATACCAACTTCTTCCAGGAAGACCTAAGTTTGGTTGACTGGTTGAGACAGTTTACAAAGAATGATGAAGAGCGTCACGAAGAATTCGTAAGAGGATTCTTAGGAAGAATGCTATTCTCAGGAGATGAAGCTTTGAAATCTTGTAAAGTACTTTCAGGAGGTGAAAAAATGAGATGTATGTTCAGTAGAATGATGCTTCAGAAAGCTAACGTTCTTTTATTAGACGAGCCTACCAACCACTTAGACCTTGAGAGTATCACGACTTTGAACAACTCTTTATCTAACTTCAAAGGAAATCTTTTACTGGCATCTCATGACCACGAAATGCTTTCAACAGTCTGTAACAGAATCGTTGAACTGACTCCTACCGGAATCATCGACAGAGAAATGACTTATGACGAATACCTTTCTGATAAAAAAGTAAAAGAATTAAGAGAAAAAATGTATTCTTAATCCGAACAACATTAAAATTTATATAAAAATCCCTCAAAGCATTACTTTGAGGGATTTTCGTTTAAACAATAAATAAAATAATTATTTCGTCAATTTAGCAGTAGGTAAAGCTACAGTTCCCGGATCTTTCCATAAACCTTCTTTCTCTGCTTTCTTTTTGATAGATTCTGCTCTTTTGTTGCTGTCCGGGTGAGAATTGAACATCTTTTCAAAATTCGTCTGTGTACTTCCTTCTGAAAGTAAAGCTAACTTTTTAAAAGCTGTATAAGCACCCACCACATCATATTGATTAGCTTTCATAAAGTCATACGAATAAGTATCTGCTTCAGACTCTTGCTTTTTACTGTGTGAAGCATCTAAAAATGCATTCGCCATCTTTCCTACCTGGCTTTCATTAAGGGTAGCTACAGCTGAAGAAGCTGATGATGCAGCATCTAATGCAGCCGCTTTCAGGTAAGCTGATTTCATAGCATCTTTGGTATCCTGATTCTTTACGTGGCCGATTTCGTGTCCGATTACAGCAAGCAACTCATTATCAGTCATAATATCCATTAATGAAGAGAATACGCGTACACTTCCGTCTGCACAGGCAAACGCATTGATATCTTTTACTTTATAAACTTTATAATTCAAGCTCAGACCATCCTGAGATTTATGTTTTCCAAACAATTTGTTCAGTCTCACAGTGTATGGGTCTTTAGGTCCTGCTACAGGATTGTTTTTATCCATCCAGTCGACTGATTCTTTGGATAATTTAATAGCATCTTCGTTGGTAAATGTTAAGGCTTTTGTACCATTTGAAACCATTCCGGCAGCTTTTCCGAGGTTAATTTTCTGTGCATTGATCGAATACATTGCCCCAAATAACATAAGGCTTAACGTAATTTTTTTCATAGTCATTTAAAATTTGGAGCACGAAGATAACCTTTTTTAACAATTATTAAGTCAAAAATTCTCCTATATCTGCCTTGAATGTTATTTTTTTATTATTGAAAAGAAAACCGAAAGTTCTTACCACTTATTTTAAATAAAACAATCATAAAAACGTGTGATACATGTAGTTTGAAAGAGTATAATTTTCCTGTAAAGATCATTTTCGAAATGAATAAAAATATAATTACTCTGATCAATTTAATTGACAAGTATAAATTTTGCTCATACTTATGCCATCCATTT
>CBFQYI010000234.1:0-7255 GCA_965720825.1 uncultured Chryseobacterium sp.
AAGTGGAGATTGATTATTCCTCCGCACTTAGCGTATGGAGATCAGGAAATCAGCAAAGAAATCGGACCAAACAGTACTCTTGTTTTTGAGGTCGAATTGCTGGATATTAAATAATCCTTCTTAAAAATAGATTAAAAAATTACCTGATTTCAGGTAATTTTTTTTATTTGTACTATATTCGTATTGATGAATTGTAGAATGAAGAAGAAAAAAGAGATGATTTTACAATACGTCAGGGCAACACAATATATGACTGTATGAAAAAACTTTTTTACCTTTTGATTGTTTTCGGGCTTCTTACTTCCTGTGTTTCCAGGAAGAATCAGGCTATTCAGCAGAATATTCTCACGCTGAAAGACAGCTATTGTAAAGCGCCGTTCAAATATAATTACAGCAATAAGCTTCCATCGTATAATTCTGACTCTATTTTAGCAGCCAACAAAGAATTAAAAGAGGTCTTTTCTGATCAGAGTATCCTCATCTTAAACGCACTGGATAACTTAGATGAAGTTCATGAGATTATTGATCTTAAAAAGGATTCATCCCTTGCTTCTCAGGTTAAAGTTTTACAACTAAAGACAAAAATAAACAGTAAAATAACGATTGCTCTTACGGAGCTGGATGCTGTAGCTGCAGAATTTGACTGTGAAGGAGAAAGAGTAGCCCAGATTGGAAATTATGTAGATAATCTCAACTCGTCAAGAAATAACAAGCTTATCTTATATTCTATCATTGCAGGAGCGGCAGCTTCCATCGCGGGAGGAATTGTACATGATGAAGGCTGGAGCAATGCCATTGATATTGGTGGAGGGGTTCTGGGAGCAGGTTTTGGACTGGCAACTCTTAATCCAAAAGGAAAAAAGGTAGAGTTTATTCACCAGAGGAATCTTTTGAGAGATATCTGGAGAGAAAAACTGGAGTCACCCAATTTCCCTCCTTTTATCTGGTATATGTACACAGAGAAAAAGTTCTCCAATAGAGAAGAACATTCCATTATCGGAAACATGAAACTAAGATGGCTTCACTACCAGTTTGATGACAATAAAGAAATAGCAGATAAGTCTGTTATTTTCAGTGATGGAGGACTTTACAGGGCAGATGATCTCCACAACCGTGCCGCCATGCTGAATCAGATGCAGTCGGCAACCCGTACCATCAATCAAAACATTAATTATTTGTTGCTTGATCTGGATAAATTAATTCTTTAAGAAAAATTTAACTGTAATAAATTTTGTTACATTTTAAAAATGTGTATCTTTGCAACGTAATTACAATGAACAATACAAGATTTGCTACGGCAGTACATATAATGACACTATTGGCGAAAAGCCCTCACGAGTGGCTTACATCTGACTGGATGGCCGGTAGTATCAATGTGAATCCGGTGATTATCCGAAAGGAGATCAGCGTATTGAGAGAAGCAGGTTTGATTATCAGCAGACAAGGAAAAGAAGGAGGAAGTCAGCTTGCAAAAAATGCTGAAATGATCACAATTTCCGAGATCTATAAAGCAGTAAAAAATACAGAAGTATTAGGCAAAAAAAATCAGAATCCCAATCCCGCATGCAGTGTTGGAAAAGAGATCAACAATCATTTAAATACATTATTTGAAGAAACAGATCAATTGGTGGTAAACTTTTTAGGAGACAAGTCATTACA
Source organism: uncultured Chryseobacterium sp. (assembly GCA_965720825.1). Classification (GTDB taxonomy): domain Bacteria; phylum Bacteroidota; class Bacteroidia; order Flavobacteriales; family Weeksellaceae; genus Chryseobacterium. The sequence goes on from CBFQYI010000234.1 coordinate 1,660, forward strand.
GGAATTCACTGACCAGTTCGAATAAAAAAATTTCATCTTAAATGTAACAAAATTTATTACAATTTAATTAAAAAAAATAAAACATTATGAAAAAAGTAGCAGTAATCGGTGCAACAGGATTTGTAGGAGCACACTTAGTATCAGAATTAGCAGAAAGAGGATATGCGGTGGAAGCATTGGTAAGAGATGCATCAAAAGTGAAAATACAGGAAAATGTAACTGCAAAAAGTGTTGATGTAAACAATGTAAGCGAACTGGCTGAAGCATTGAAAGGAAGTGATGCAGTAATCAGTACATTCAATGCAGGATGGACCAACCCTAACCTTTACAACGATTTTTTAAACGGTTCTGAGAACATTGAAAAAGCTGTAGAACAGTCGGGAGTAAAAAGACTTATTGTAGTAGGTGGAGCAGGAAGCCTTTACACACCCGATAACGTACAAATTGTAGATACTCCTGATTTCCCTGAAGCTTACAAACCTGGTGCAACAGCAGCAAGAGATTATTTAAACAAAATCAAGGAAAATAATACGTTGGATTGGACATTCTTCAGCCCTGCTATAGAAATGAACCAGGCGAATGTAGGAGAAAGTACAGGAAAATACAGAACTTCACTGGAAACTCCGGTATTTGATGAAAACGGAAGAAGCCGTCTGTCTGTAGAAGACGTGGCCGTAGTTCTGGTAGACGAATTAGAGCAGAACAATCACATCCGTGAACGTTTCACAGCAGCTTACTAATCGATAAAAAAAACAGAAATGATACAAAAAAAATTATGGTCGTTATTGGCACTGTTGGGATTCATTAGCATATTTGCAGGGAATCTCAAAGTGAAAGTTTATAATCCGGGAACCAAAGCTGTTTTTCCCATTACGTCTACCATTATTTATGGAGATAAAGATGCTATACTTGTAGATGCTCAGTTTCAGAAACAATATGCAGAACAGCTGGTAAAAGAAATAAAAGCAACAGGAAAGAACCTGAAAACCGTTTTTATTTCCCACAGTGATCCGGATTTCTATTTTGGATTGGATGTGATCAAAAAAGCTTTTCCTAATGCTAAAATTATTTCAACGGCACAGACTGCTTACCTTATATCAGCATCAAAAGATGATAAAATGGGAGTGTGGAAACCACAGTTGAAGGCAGATGCTCCATCGGAAATTATAGTTCCTGAAGCTGTTACTTCAATTCCTGATCTTGAAGGAAACAAAATTGAAATCAGACAAAATCCTGAAGATCCTGCACATAGCTTTCTTTGGATTCCTTCCATCAAAACCATTGCAGGCGGGATTTCAGTTTCTGTTGGCTCACATCTCTGGATGGCAGATACTCAGAATGTAAAAGCCATTGATCAATGGATAGGGCAGATTGATGCTATGAAAGGTTTGAAACCGGAAAAAGTAATTCCTTCTCATTTTGCAGAACTTTCCACATCACCACAATCTCTTGATTTTGTGAAAAACTATCTGGAAAATTATAAACAGGCTGTTACTGAAAACAAAACTACATCTGCTATTGTTGATTTCATGGTAAAAAAATACCCTGATCTGCCAGGAAAAGAAGAATTGGAAATGGGAGTAAAAGTTTATCTTAAAGAAATGGACTGGGATCTGAAATCTCCATATCCGGCAATCGGCCGTAAAGTGGAGGTGGACTTTGGAGAAGTAAAATTCCTTCTTGACTTTAAAGATAATAAAACCATGATATTCACAGGAACAGCCGGAAGTTCAAAAAACAGTACAGATACCGTAGAATATACTGCTGTAGAAGTAGGAAAGAATGTTTTTATGGTCTACTGGCATGAGCCACATCTTGGTTTCAATGTAACCCATATTCAGGATTATAATAAAAATATCATCTATTCGAATATTGCAGGTCCGGACGGTACATTTACCCATCCAAAAGGAACGCTTAAAATCTTAAAATAAAAAACAGCTGCATGGGCAGCTGTTTTTTTATATCATAAGAATTAACAATAAAATATCCTCAAAGCTTCGTTAAATCAGCTTGCTGACTCCAACTTTACCAAAAGAAGGGAAGTTAAAAATTTTGTGTTAGAATAATCTCTCGCAGATTTTTCAGATTATGCAGATCTATGATCATGAGAATTATATTCGTTATTCGTGATATTCGTGAAACTATTCGTGTTCTTCGTGTTTAAAAAAGGCCTTTAAATGAATACTCTAATTTTTAAAACCAAAAAACTGCCTCTCATGAGACAGTTTTCTTTTTATAGATTCATAAACAATTTCGGGTTAATCGGAGTATTGTTTTTGTGTACTTCATAATGAAGATGAGGCCCTGTGGAGCGTCCGGAATTTCCGGATTTTGCAATGACCTGACCTACCTTTACTTTATCATTTACTTTAGCAACAAGCTGAGATAAATGTCCATATAAAGTAGCCAGCCCGTTTCCGTGAGAAACAATTACACAGTTTCCATAGCCTCCTTTTTGTCCGGAAAAAATAATTGTTCCGGCTGCGACTGCTCTCACATCAGAGCCATAGGCAACAGCAATGTCCAGTCCTTTATGGAACTGCATCTGATCAGCTTCGGCAGGTGGATTGTTTTTTTCAGCGACAGCAGTTTTAGTTGCAGATGTTCCGGAAGCAGCTTTTGTTGTGGTTGCAGGAGCAGAAGTTGCAGCTACAGGAGTCGCTTTAGGTGTAACCATTACTTTTACTTCTCTCTTGTTTCCATAGCTGTCTGTAAGTTCTATAATTTTCTCAACAGGTTCAGCTTTTACTTCAGGTTTAGCTGCTGCCACTACTGTCGGTTTTGCCTCTGTTGCTGCACTTGATCTTACCGAAGCAAAAACAGTTTTGAAAGGAATAGGATTTTTTCTTATCCCGAAATTAGAGGAAATATAACCATCAGTAGGCATTCCTAATGGAACCTGCATCAGTTTTTTCTGAAGATCCATCAGATATTGGCTGTATCGGTTAGCCTGTTTGGAAAGATAAATAGAATTGGAGATACTGTCCTGATTGAGCATCATCAGTTTTTCGTTGGTAATGTCTTTGGACTTGAGGAAAGAGTTGAGTTGAGCAACGGTCTGATCTACAAGAGTAAGATCAGTTTTCATTTTTAGATAATCTACACTGTCTTTTTCAGTGTTTATTTTTACAAGATTTACTTCGTAGGTTTTGTCATCTCTTTCAGAAAAGAGCTTCGCAATGAATACACCTTGTGCAAAAACTACTAGTAAAAGTCCTCCCAGGAGAATGTTTACGTTCTTCTTGCTGTTTAGAAATTTTTTCATATTTCTTCTCTTAGTAAGTTAAAACGGTTTTGAAGCTGCAAATTTAATTAAAAATAAGCTTTGTGAGTTATTTTTAATTAAAATTCAGTTTTTTCTGTATTTAACGGCTAATTAACTGTTTAATTGTGTTGAAGTGTTAATTTTTTCAGAAAATGGCTTTTATCATAGTTTCAAAGCCCGCGTTACGTCTTTGTTTTAATATCTTTGCAGTTCACATTCCAATTATGGCTAAAAAGAAAATTATTTCAGAATCTTCGAATCCAAAAAAGAATAAAAAGGATATTTCTGTAGGAGTTGTAGGAAGCGGAAGTTTTGCAACCGCTATCGTAAAAATGCTTGTTGAAAACTGCAAAGTAGTACACTGGTGCGTAAGAAGTGAATTTGTAAAAGGGGCCATTGAACTTCGTGGACATAACCCAACTTATCTTACGGCTGCCCATTTTAATCTTAAAAGTTTAAAACTGACAACAGATATCAACGAACTTGTTACTGCCTGTGATGTTATTGTTCTGGCAACACCGTCTATCTACCTGTCCGATACGTTGGATAAGATGACCTGTGAATATTCAGATAAGATCTTTATTTCAGCAATTAAAGGGATTATTCCTAAAGTAAATGACGTGGTAGCACATTATCTACGTGATGAATTTAAAATCGGTTTCAGAAACCAGGCTGTTATTGCAGGACCTTGTCATGCTGAAGAGGTGGCTATGGAAAGACTTTCTTATCTTACTATTGCAACCGTAGAAGATGAGACTGCTGAAAAACTGGAAGGAATCTTCAGTTCGGATTTTATCAAAGTTCATACAAGCAAGGATATTTTAGGAAATGAATACAGTGCTATTCTTAAAAACATTTTTGCCATAGGAGCGGGAATAGCAAGTGGATTAGGATATGGTGATAACTTTACTGCCGTATTTGTTTCCAATGCGATCCGTGAAATGGAAACATTCCTGGAAGCGATTTATGAAGCACCTAGAGATGTGAATGAAAGTGCCTATCTGGGCGACCTTTTGGTAACAGCATATTCGCTTTTCTCAAGAAACAGAAACCTTGGAAACCTGATCGGGAAAGGGTATACCGTGAAATCTGCCATTCAGTCTATGAACATGGTAGCAGAAGGATATTACGCTGCGGATTCCATTTATAAAACAGCGAAACAGAAAAATCTTAAACTCCCGATTATCGATACGGTATATGCTATTTTGTATGAAGGGAAAAATGCAGAGAAGCAGTTTAAAAAACTGACCGCAAAATTGAATTAAAAAAAACAGGACCTTAAAAATTAAAGTCCTGTTAAACATAAATAATGAAACTTAAGCATTTTCGTGCTTAAGTTTTTTTTATAGACTCATCTTGGTAATGACAAGTGATAATGATGATCTGACATTAAGATTACTGGCGGTGAAACCGTTTCCTGTATCAAATTCAAACTTCTGACGAATAGTTGTTGGAGCAGCCAGTGTTAAAAAGTAACTTCCCTGGTAGAATGTAAACGAACTTGATAGCTGGCACATTCTGTTGGTTTCCGTAATCGTTGCACTGGTAGCGGAGTTAATAAGATAAGAACGGGTACAGGTGAAATTTTGGGAAAGATACTGAGTATTAGCTGTTCCGTTATTATTATTCGCATTGCTGGAATCCACAGAATACCGTACAATATATGTTCCCGCAGGCAGGGTAATTGTGGAATTATCTGCACCAAGAGATGCTCCTGCAATTTTATTCGAAGTAACCGTAAAACTTCCCAATGTATTATTTGTACTTCCGGTAGGAATAAGTACTCCCGAACTGATAAGCAGAGACATGATCTGAGGTTCAGAACCGGAAACCACAATACGCTGCCATTGATTTCTTACCCAAACATAATATCCTTTCGGAAATGTAGATACTCCTCCGCTATTGTAGATGATAAGACCGTCTGCAGGATTTGCAATAGGAGTTGAAGTGCTGTTCAGAACAAGCAGATCATATTGAGGAAAAAGAACTCCTTTATTGGAAGAACTAATGTCCAGAACACTGCTCGCATTGGGGGCGTTTGTATTAATACCAACTTGTGCATTTAAGAAAATACTTAACAGTATCATACAGAGTATGTAAATAGATGTTTTCATTGTGCTATTGATTATTGATTAAGCGCTGATCTTTGAATATCAACTTTAGCATTTGTGATGATGATTTCTCCGTTATTAGGAGCTGTTCCGCCGGATCCGTTCTGGTAAGTTCCTCCGGCATCATGAGCGATGGCAGGAACTAAAAGAATTGGAGCTGCTGAAGTAGTCACAAAGGAGAAACTCATATTCAGGGTATGGGTCTTATTACTGGCAATTG
>CBFQYI010000235.1:0-7225 GCA_965720825.1 uncultured Chryseobacterium sp.
ATATTAAGATTGTGGTAGAAAAGCTGAATGCATTCATTCAGTTCAGTATTATTGATACCGGAAGCGGAATTGATGAAAAATACCACCGCCAGATCTTTGACCGCTATTTCCAGGTTCCCGGAGAACATCAGAATGGAACAGGATTGGGGTTAGCCATTTCAAAAAACTTTATTGAAAAACAACATGGAGAAATTGGTGTGAAGAGTTCCTTGAATAATGGAAGTACGTTTTACTTCAGATTGCCGGTTTCATAAGGATTATTGTTATATCTTTGACTCAGAAAATATCTGATTTTCTTACTTAAAAATTGTAATTCTATTCTTTTAAATTCATGGACCCTTTTTTCTATTTGCCATTGGCAGGTATAGCATTTTTTATCATTTCAAGAATTTTCTTTTATACCCAGAAAAATAAAATTATTGAAAAATATCAGCAGCCGGATGCGGTAATTTTTAACAATATCCAAGGTACCATTGTTTCAGTAACTAAAGGAGGTCTTAGGTATAGTAAAAGACTTCAATGGTGTAGTTTTGAAATTTTCATGAATCAGAATTCTATGTTTTTGTTTCCTAAAGATTTTTATATTGTTCCCGGTAAATGTATTAATCTGAGATTTGGATCAGATCGCAGAAATACAATAAATCCGGAAGTTCTGAGAGAGTTTCATATACATGATAATTATGTGGAATTGATTCTTTATCCTGACTGGATGCCCAATACAAAACGTACAATTTCTTTGAAAGGATTAAACAAGGACGAAATTTTGCTGTTTCGGAAAGCTTTGATTAAAGAATAGTAGTTTAAGCAGTTATTTCAGACTGCCGGTTTCATAAGGATTATTGTTATATTTTAGCGCTATAAAATTAAATAACCTATACTTGTGAATATTAAAACAATTGCTCTTTTTTTTGGACTAATAATATCGGATTTTTGTTTTAGTCAGCAAGAATCTCGTGAAAACTTTACTTTAAAACTTCCGGTGGATTCTGTGAGATACTATCAGCAAGAAGTTAAGAAATCTCCTTATTTTGTTGAGGAAAATACTTTGCAAATTTATCCTGGTGAACACTTATTTATTGAAGCAGATGTTAAAGACGGAAAACTGGAATCTATGAAGGTGGTTAAAGAGAATGTAAACCCGTCAAAGACCATAGAAATAGAGTTTTCGCAGGATATTGAAGACAGAAAACATAAAGGAATGATGCTTCAGGTAAGTAATCCCTTTGATAAAAATCTCTTATATGATGCAACAATGTATACTGTAGAGGAACCTAAATGGGTTGAAACCTCCATTCTTCCAATAAAACCTAAGTTGATAGGCTTTGAGTTATGGAACGACGTTATTATTACCCTTGTCCTTCATGACTGGAGATTACAAAACTGACAATCCTATTCTTTATATTTGCGATAAAAATAACAATGAGAAAAACTTTAGGACTCTTATTATTTTCAGTTTTACTTAGTATCCAGGTCTCTGCTCAGACATTCACTTTAGAACAGCTTAATGGGTTCAATAAACTTACCATGGATGAGTTTAAAAAGGAAATGAAGCAGCTACAGTTCAAATTTTATGACAGAACAGAAGGCCTAAGCTTCCTGTTAACTGAATACGAAGCTCCGGACTATACCTCGAAAATCGGAAAGTTTGAATACAAAGAAGAAAAATCAGAAGATAGAATTGAATTTGAGTTTAAAGACAAGAAAGAATACGATCAATATCTTAAGCTGATCTTGGCTGCAGGATATAAAGAAACTCAGAAAGGGAAGATTATTACTAAAGAGCCTTATGTAGATTACTTCAGGAATAAGGAACATATCAGGCTGATGTTGCCTAAAGCAGGAGAAAGTATTCCGTATACCATTATTGTTTTCAAGTAATATTTAATAAGAACTCAATGAATACTAAAGAGGTTCACTTTTACTCAAATAAGATAAAAAGTCTTATATTATTGATTATTTCATTCATTTTCATTTTTGCTTTTTTAAATAAAAAATTGGGAAATGCAGGTCTGGGCCTTATAATCATGTTTTATCTTGGATTTTTACTTTCGTCTTTCGGAGTTGTCTATTCAATTTTGTTATTATTTCGAACAAAACCTTTATTAACAGTTACTGATAAGCAGATCATCATTTGTAATCTATTGAGAAAATCCACAACGATTAATTTTGAAGATATTTCATCATTTTATATTTCAAATACAACATTCCGGGGAATAAAAACAAGTGAGTCTATTTATATTAACATAAAGAGTAATCCAGATCCTTTTGACAGAAAAGAAAATGTTATAAGCACAGATCTATTGAATGTGAAAACAAGTGCTCTATTAGAAATATTAAATAGCAGAAGAACTATTATTTGTAAGAATTAAGATTTGTTTATTAAAGTAATACTTAATTTTTCTAAATTTGATCCTAAATCACATAAGATGAACACATCAGATTTAAAAATTGATTTAATTAACAGGATAACCCAATTAAAAGAAGCCAGAATTATTGAAGAAATTCAAAAGATTCTGGATTTTGAATTGGATCAGAATGAGTATACTCTTACTACCGAGCAAAATGAAAGAGTTGCTGAAGGAAGAGAAGAATATAAGAATAAAGCATACCTTACAGAAGATCAGGCCAACCAGGATATTGAAGAATGGCTAAAAGAAAAGTAATCTGGACTGTTAAAGCCAATAAAGAAAGAAAAGATATTCTTGAATATTGGATTGTCAGAAATAAATCTAAAACATTTAGTATAAAACTCAACAAGTTGCTCTTATATAATGTTGGATTACTAGCTGATCACCCTACAATTGGAAGGAAAACAGATATTGAAAGGGTAAGAGTAAAAATAGTGAGAGATTATCTCATCTTTTATGAGTTCTCAAGTTCTGAACTGATCATCCTTTCTGTTTGGGATGGAAGAAGAGAAAATAAAAAGTGAGAAATTGTTAATTTAACTCACTTCATGATAATAAAAAAACCATTGATTTCTTTCAATGGTTTTTTTTTGAAAATATTGTTAAAACTTATTGTTTTTCAATCAGATCCAGGAACTGCTGCTCATCCAGGATTTCAATTGTTCCGATATCCTGAGCTTTTTTCAGCTTACTTCCTGCTTTTTCACCTACCACAAGATAGTTGAGGTTTTTCGAAACAGCAGAAATATTTTTCCCGCCATGCTTTTCTACCATTTCCTCAGCAGATTCTCTCGTGAATAAAGACAATTTTCCGGTGAAAAGGAATGTTTTTCCCTCCAGAACATTGGATAAAACTTCGTTGGTACTTTCTCCTTTTTCAAGCTGGACTCCGTAAGATTTTAAACGCTCGATCATCAATACGTTTTCAGAATTCTGGAAAAAATCAACAATACTTACTGCAATCTTAACCCCGATATCTTCTACCTGACAAAGCTCCTCAACCGTAGCACTTTTTAGTTCTTCAATCGTTGGGAAGTTTTTCACCAGTTTTTTGGCAACTGTTTCTCCCACATGCTTAATCCCGATTCCGTACAATACCTTTTCAAAAGGAATTTCTTTAGATTTTTCAATTCCTGTAATGATGTTTTGAGCAGATTTCTCAGCCATTCTTTCCAGGGGAAGAAGCTGTTCTTTCGTTAAAACATAGAAGTCGGCAGGGTTTTCAATCAGTTTTTCCCTATAAAGTTGTTCGATAGTTTCACTTCCAAGATTATCAATATTCAAAGCCTTTCTGGAAACGTAGTGAATCATTCTTCCTACCACCTGTGGCGGGCAGTGAAGCTCATTAGGACAGAAATGAATGGCCTGATCTTCAATTTTTACCAACTCAGTGCCACATTCAGGGCAATGTTTGATATATTCTATTTCTTTACTTTCTTCCGTTCTCTTATCAGTATTTACGCCTACAATTTTAGGAATGATTTCACCTCCTTTTTCTACATACACAAAATCATTTTCATGAAGATCCAGTTTCTTGATGATATCCTCATTATGAAGAGAAGCTCTTTTTACGATGGTTCCCGCCAGTAAAACAGGTTTAAGGTTGGCAACAGGAGTGATAGCACCGGTTCTTCCCACCTGATAGGATACACTCTGAAGTTCTGTCTCTACCTTTTCTGCTTTAAATTTATAAGCCATTGCCCAACGTGGAGATTTGGCTGTATAGCCAAGCTGTCTCTGCTGTTGTAATGAATTCACTTTTAAAACAATTCCATCAATTTCAAAAGGAAGATTATGGCGTTCGGTATCCCAGAAAGTAATAAATTCCTGTACCTCAGCCATCGTTTTACATAATTTGGCCTGCTGAGACGTTTTAAAGCCCCAGCTCTGAGCTTTCTGAAGCAACTCCCAATGCGTTTCTGCAGGAATATCTTCTGAGATAAACTGATACAATACGGAAGAAAGTCCGCGCTTTCTTACCTCAGCGCTGTCCTGCATTTTCAGGCTTCCGCTGGCGGTATTTCTTGGATTCATGAAGGGATCAAGACCTTCTTCCTCACGCAGTTTATTGATTTTGTCAAAGTTTTTTCTGGTCAGATAAATTTCTCCACGCATGAAAAAATGATTCGGGAAATCATCTTTCAAAGTCAAAGGAATATCTGAAATGGTTCTTACGTTTGGAGTAATTTCATCTCCCTGGAAACCATCACCACGGGTAACTGCCTGAGACAGTTTTCCGTTTTCATAAAGGATAGAAATGGATGCTCCGTCATATTTCAGCTCAGCAACAAACTCTACTGGATCTTCAATGGTTTTGATGATTCTTTTTTCCCAGTCTTCCAGATCATCAAAATCATAAGAATTATCCAGAGAATACATCCTGAATTTATGCTGAATCGTTGGGAATACCTTGGTAACACCACCACCTACACGTACAGAAGGAGAGTTTTCATCATAAAATTCAGGATATTGGGCTTCCAGATCCTGAAGTTCCTGCAGAAGCATGTCAAACTCATAATCCGTAATGGTGGGAGTATCCAGTTGGTAGTAGTTATCGTTATGCTGGTGAAGCTCTTTGCGGAGCTGTTCTATCTTTTGTTGAATGTTTTCAGACATTGGGTTTCTATCTTTTGAGCAAAAATAACTAAAGTAATTGCATTTAAAAAATAACAGAATAAAATAGTACAGGAAAATTAAGAATGCGTAATATGCCTTAACTGACTGGTTTTACAGGAAATAAAACGCTTGTTTAAAGTAATTTAACATATCGTTCTGATTTAATTAAAAAAATGTTAAAACTTTCTTAAACAGCCTGCCTTTAAAGTCAAGATACCTTTGCACATCTAATTGTAAGAAACCTCTAATGATCTATTGATATGAAAATCAAAGAGGTTCTTGGACGATCACAAAAAAATTAATCATAAAGATCTTCGGAAGAAATGAAAAAAGTAAAGATTGTACTGGGATTATTGTTTTTAGGGCTTGGGACAATGGCTTATGCACAGACCACACAGGCTTCTATTGTAGGGAAAGTTACCGGACCGGGAAGTACGGCTCAGGAAAAAGTGAAAGTGACGATCGTGAATGAGTCTACCGGATTCAGAACGGAAACGGAAACCAACTCAAAAGGGGAATATATTTTTAAAGAAATTCCTTTGGGTGGACCTTATACTGTCATTGTAAACGATGATAAAAAAGAAGGTTACAATGTCAACTTCGGAGATCAGGTGACTGTAAATATGGATCTGGGGAATGAAAAAACTATTGAAGAAGTAAAAATTACCGGAAACCTTAAAAACAAGATCGGAAACCTTGGTGCAGCTACAGCCATTTCTGCTAAAAACATCAGCATGCTTCCGGTAAACGGACGAAACTTCACCAATCTTACGGAACTATCTCCGTTAAGTGGAAAGGGAGGAAACCTTTCCGGGCAGCTTGGGTCTTCTACCAACTTTACCATTGACGGGATGACTGCCAAGAATCCTACTTCTGCAGGATCTACGACCAGCCGAAGCGGTGCACCATTCTCCATCTCTATAGAAGCTGTACGCGAATTCAAAATTACCACCAACCAATATGACGTTACTTTGGGAAGAAGTGGTGGAGGAACAGTAAGTGCTGTTACCAAATCAGGAACGAATAAATTTTCCGGAAGTGCTTGGGAATATTTAAGAACCAACTGGCTTTCCAGTCCGTATGACATCAGAGGAAACAAAAGAGATAATGATTTCTCTACTTCTCAGTTCGGATTTTCATTGGGTGGCCCGATCATTAAGAATAAATTGCATTTCTTCGTAGCATGGGATCATCAGCTGGATTCAAGACCGTTGGTGATTGCCGATATCAAATCTCCGGATGATGAGAAGAGATTCAATACAACCACGCAGACGCTCAATCAGTTTCTGGATATTGCAAGAGCCAAATATGGAGTAGGAAGCAGCCCGCAATTCGGAACGTTTGATAAAGTGAGAAATTCTGATGCCGGATTTTTACGTTTAGACTGGCAGATCAATGAAAAACATTTATTAACACTTAGGAATAACTTCACCTATGATCTTAATAAAAACGGACTGGGTGATAATACCAATATCAACTTCTTTGAGTCTTACGGAAATGATAAGAACCTTGACAACAGTTTATTATTGACTTTAAGATCAAATCTGCAACCTAATTTAACCAATGAATTAAAGGCGCAGTACCTTTATACCTTCCAGGACAGTTATCAGAACAATCAATTAGGAAAACCTGTACCGAGAGCCATTGTAGAAGGAGTAGCTTCAAGTGCCGGATCTACCAATATTCAGATCGGAGGGCACCGTTTTGCTCAGGAAAGCTTTAGAAATAATGTGTTCCAGATTGTGGATAATTTATATTACAATACCGATAAAGTAAAATATACTTTCGGTGCTGATTTAATGTATACAACAGCAAAATCGGTATACGGAAGTGAGGTGAACGGAAAGTTCTATTTCCAGGGAATGAGCAACTTTGACACTATGACTCCTTACCGATTCTACAGAGAAGTTCCTTTGGTGGATGATCCATCTGTTAGATCAAACATCTGGAACATTGGTCTGTATGGACAGTTTCAGACCAAAGTAGCAAAAGGCCTGGATTTAATGGCTGGTTTAAGATTAGATTACGGTGGTTACCCAAAAGCAAAATTCAATCAGAAATTGTTTGATGAAATGGGAATCAGAACAGATAATCAACTCAAATCATTTGTTATTCAACCAAGATTCCAGTTTGACTGGAACATCAATGAAGAAAATAAAGACTTCCTTAAGTTTGGTGCCGGGATTTTCTCTTCCGATATC
>CBFQYI010000236.1:0-7173 GCA_965720825.1 uncultured Chryseobacterium sp.
AAGCCATCGTTATATACTTGTATGCAGAATCTCTGTCTCTATGCATATAGACATAATCACTTATTGCACAATCTGCAAGGCCATTATCATCAAGCTTTTTTGCTTTATGGAAATACTCGAGTGCTTTTTCGTATTCTTTTTTTTGGATGAGATAAATCCCCTGTCTCAAATAAATACTGAAAAGGATATCGTTTTTAAGCGCTGAATTATCACTTTTCTTGATAAAACTCATTGCTTCATTATTATATTGAAAAGCTTTATCAAGCCTTCGAAGCTCTATATTGAAGCGTCCGTAAACGTTATAATACCTGGCTTTGTGCAGGTTGTCCTCTGAACCATCCAGAATCTCTTTTGCATTATCAAAAAGAATCTGCGATTTCTGAAAATTTTCAAGCGATATATTAAGTTCTGCCAGATTGATATAGCACAGCGCCTTCCCATCTTCATAATTCATTTTATCGGCCTGTTTATAATATCTTTTATTAAGATTAATCAACGAGTCGTACTCTCCGCCAAGTCTGAACTTTTCATTCTGTTTCAGCAAAGCGGTGTCAAATTTCTTTTCAGCCTCTTTCTTTGAATGAGAATGGCACGAAACTAAAACAAAAAGTAAAACAGAAAGAAAAATACGCATCATATGTTTCTCTAATTAAGCTAAATTCCTATATAAATTTATGATTTAACAATGATCTTCTTAAGATAACAATTTTGTATAATTATAAAATTTCCAATGGTTATTTCGGATGAGATCAACAATAAAATCTCTTCATAAAACAGAATCCTACTGCTTTTATTGTGATATATTACTTTATTCTGCTAAGTTTTCAAAAAAGTCATAAATATCTGTTTCTCCCGGAATATTCAGTCTTTTTCTGATCCTATATTTCTTCTGTTGAACAGATTTGTGCTGGACAAAAGTATAATCTGCAATCTCTTTGGATGAAAAACGTAATTTCAGCATTGCACAGAAAGCCAGCTCTGAATTTTCAAGATCCGGGTTGATCTCCAGAAGCGACTTAATAAATTCAGGATAGAATTCTTTGAATTTCAATAAGAAAGAAGAATCATTCTTTTTAGCCAATTCAATCACTTCCTGCTGCTGCTTTGTCTGCACATGACTTTTCAATGTATCAGTTTGCTCTTTTAAAGTATTTTTCTTCTTTTGTAATCTATTAATTATCTTCCGGACATATACGCCTGAAACGGTAAGTACAGTTATAGATAATGCAATAAATAACGGAAGATCATTTTTATGCCAGTCTGATTCCTGTTTCATTTCTGAAATAAAATCTTCGGTAGCTTTATTCATTACAGCAAATCTTTCCGCATCAAATCTTCCCTCCTCTTCCATATATTTCTTCAGATAAAAATAGGCCTTACCCCCGTCATTCTTTTTCTTGTACAATTCTGCAAGTGCTTTGTAGACTTCTTTTATATGTGAAGAATAGGTCCGTCTTGTCTTAATGTTGATCTCCAGGGCTTTTTTAAGGGCTTTTTCAGCTTGTTCACTATTATCAATTTCGTTATAATAATATCCCATTGTATAATAAACCCAAAGGGATTCCACATCCGTTGTTTTCTGGCTGATCATTTTTTCATCTGCCCTGGCAATGTATATACCCGCAGAATCAGGCGTATGGGTAAATAAATAATATTGTGCCACCATACAATTGGTATATGCCGAATTTTCCAGCATATTTGCTTTGATAAAACATTTTAAAGAAGTTCCATACCATCCTTTCCATGCATAGTAAATTCCTTTGTTTACATAAAGTCTTGGAAGAAGCTTTTGGGTAAATTTCGTTTTTTTTGCCTGTTTTAAATAATAAAATGCTTTGTTATTACATTCTATAGCCTTATCATTGAGCTTAAGGTGAGAATAATACAGACTGTAATCATCATAAAAGACTGCTTTATGGTAAGTATTTTCAGAATTGAACAGATCTTTTTCTGCTTTATTGAAAAAGAAACGGGCTTTTTCATAATTCCCTGCAGAAACATTTACACCTGCCATATTGAGATAGCAGAGTCCTTTTCCTCCTGTATACCGCATTTTGGCCGCTTTCTTCAGATATTCTTTATTAAGCCGGACAAAAGCTTCATATTCACCGGAAAGTTGAAGCTCTGAACTTTCAGTCAATAGAGGTACATCAAAATTTTCTCTATTTGTATTTTGAGATTCACTATGACATGAAAATATAGCCAAAAATATTCCCATACAGATTGTAAAGGCTATTATTTTCTTTATACCTTTTGAGCTTGTCTTTATATTTTTAAAAATGATTAAGTCAATTTTTCCCATCACCACCACTTTTCCCTATATATCTACATATCTACCTATTCACTTATTTACAAATAAGTTGATAATTTTCTGCCGTTATTTAAATATTATTCCCCAATGAGTGTTATAAATATACATAATTTATCATGTTCCTTATGAAATAAACGAGTTATTTCGCAAAAATGTAACATTCAAATAAAGTAATGTAGTATTCCCCCTTAAACAAGCACTTTTTAAAATTTACAGACTGCATTTATATGCTTTTCTGATCAAAAAGTGGATGTTCTGTTTATAATAAGACTATCTGAAATGAAATTTGTTACAAATAGATCATATCGTTTTAAAATTTTAGTCAATTATTTAAAATGCCTGTTGTATAAAAATTACCTTACTATTGTATATATTGATGTCAATGAAAAACCTGATCAGCATGAATACTATTAGCTATCGAAAACTTTTTCCCGAAGAAAGTAACGCATACCGAACAATCCGTCTGGAAAGTCTGGAACAGTTCCCGGAATCATTTGGTGCCAATTATCATGAAGCCCTGAAAATTGAAAAATTTCAAATAGAGACCGATATTGAAGAACAGACTTTTGGAAGATTTGTATTGGGAGCCTACGCAGATAATTTGCTTATAGGCATATGTACTTTTGTTAAAAGCGACAAAAACTCCGGTACTATTTACCAGATGTATGTAAAAAAAGAGTTTCAGGGGAAGAATATAGGTCGGGGATTGATTGAAGCTGTTATTCATGAAGCGGGCAGACAATTTAATGAGATTGAAATTCTTTTAGAAGTTGCCCCGGGAAATGATAAAGCTTACAATTTATACAGAAAGACAGGTTTTTTGGAAGTAGAAAACACTTCTGCCCAAGATATCAGCAATTGTATTATGATGAAATATATGCCTGAATAAAAATTGAATAACCATTAAAATCCTTATACAAAAAGCCTAGTACTGCATAGTTAAATATTATATTGGAATTGGGGTATTTACTACATTTAACAGAGAAAAAAAGATACAGCTGTATACAATATATCATTAATTTTTTAAGTTAAATTAAAACATGAAAACGGAAAATTTTGAAACAATATGTGAAGATGGTATAAAACTTAAAGGTATTCTTCTTATTCCGGATCATCCAAAAGCAGTGATTCAATTTAACTGCGGTACGGGAACAAAAAAAGAATTCTATTTGTCTTTCCTCACCTATCTTTCTGAAAATGATTTTCTGTGCTGTCTTTGGGATTACAGAGGAAGCGGAGATTCTTTTTCCGGAGACCTGAAAACCTGTGAGTTCACCTTTTCAGATTATGGAGTAAAAGATATGCCCGCCATCAAAGATTTTCTTAATACCAGATTTCCTGATCTTCCGTTTATTATTGTTGGGCACAGTGCCGGTGGGCAGCAGATCGGATTTATGAAAAACCTGGACAATGTAAAGGGAATGATCAATTTTGCTGTATCTGCAGGCTATTATATGAATATGCCGTTCTCATACAGAATGAAGGCCTATTTTTATTTTTATATGTTTACTCCCATAAGTGTTCTGATGACAGGATATGTAAAAGCCAAAACCTTTGGGTTAATGGAAAACCTTCCTAAAAATGTAGTATATGAGTGGCGAAACTGGCTTGAAAAGAAAGATTATTTTTTCGATGCTCAATTTTATGGTACAACTGTTCCTACAGGGCATTTCAAGAATTATACATTCCCCATTCACTTATTCTGGACTACGGATGATACCATTTCAAGTCAGAAAAACACCGAAACGTATTGGCAGCATATTGACAGTAAAGAAGATATCACTTTCACAAAACTGATTCCTTCAGAATTAGGATTAAAAAAAATTGACCACTTTGGTTTTTTCAAAAAAAATATGAAAGACAGACTTTGGGAAAACGTAGTAGGTACATTAAACGGTTTTCTTTAAATACTTAAAAGAAATATTTTTCAGCATTGAAATTCATCAGAAGAAAATAATATCGGGCAAGAAGATAATGATCATATTGAGTCTAAAGCAATAATTTAGAAATCAACTATTTAAAAAACCATAATTAAATTACTATTGATTATTTTTTTCTACTTATCATTCTTTTGATAAAGCCTTTTACCAAATTTATAAACTTCAAACCACAACACACAAACAGAAGCTGTAAGCAATGCCCAGCCAAGCTCTTTTAAAGAGAGAGAGGTCACACTGAAAAATTTTGAAACAGGAGCCAGATACAGAATTACCAAAAGCAGAAGAAGAACAACAACAGAAATTCCTGTAAGCAGTAAATTACGGTCTTTAAAACTCTCCACTACGCTATAATAAAAAGAGCGGTTCACGAAGCTCAGGAGTATATTGGAAAATATAAGAGTACTGAAAACCAGCGCCCTCGTTTTAGTTTCATCGTTTCCAAAATCCACAGAATTCTGATACATCCAAAGGATTCCAGCAGTAATAACCAACCCCTGAATAATGCTTAATGTGAGTTCCCTCCAGTTCAGAAATGTATCTGTAAGAGCTCTGGGAGGTTTCTGCATCGTGTTTTTTTCTATAGGTTCATTTTCATAAACAATAGAACACGTTGGCCCCATAACCAGTTCAAGAAAGATTACATGTACCGGCGTAAATATATGTGGAAATACCCAACCCAGAAATAATGGTAAGGAAACAGTAAGTATAATAGGAATATGAATGGAAATGATATACTGAACGGCCTTCTTTATATTAGCATAGATTCTGCGTCCGGCAGCTATACCGGTGACAAGTTTATCCAGATCATCATTGGTAATAACAAGGGCTGCAGCAGATTTTGCAATTTCAGTTCCTTTATTTCCCATTGCCACTCCGATATGAGCAGCTTTCAGTGCAGGTCCGTCATTCACACCATCTCCGAGCATCGCCACTATATGACCTTGTTTTTTTAATGCTTTAACAACTTCAAGCTTTGCTTCCGGGAACATTCTTGTAAACAGTGTTGCATTCTCGGAAAGTTTTAATAAATCTTGTTCTGAAGTTGTAGTAATTTCATTTCCGTTAATTGCCGGAGCATTGTTTTTAATTCCGGCCTGCAATGCAATAGCCTTTGTAGTATCTGCATTATCTCCGGTAATTACTTTTACTTTAATACCGGCTTCGTAAATACGCCTGAATACGTCTTTTATCCCTTTTTTAGGGGGATCATAAAATACCGTCAATCCTAAAAAATCAAATATAAAATCCTGCTGTTTATCAGGGAAATTATTTCCTTCAAATTGAGATTTAGCCACTCCGAGCACTCTGTATCCCTGTTCACCAAAGTCTTTAATTACCTTTCTTATTTTATTTTTCTCGTCCTCTGAAAGATTTGAAACAGCGATAATAGCTTCAGGGGCTCCCTTAGCTGCAATCATTCTGTTTTTTTGTGAATTCTCAAAAAGGTGGGTCATCATTGGAGGTTTTCCCTCCAATGGATATTCATGAACCAACTCATAGTCTCTTCTCTTGTCGGGCCTTTGGGTTTGCTCATATACTTTATGCAGCGTTACCTCCATAGGATCAAAAGGTACGGGCTCACTACTCCACATTGCATAATCAATAAGTTCATTCAGTTCGTTTGTTCCAAATTCTGTCTCCTGATAAATTTTATCGGAATGATAGTCATAAAGATGTTTCAACTGCATAGCATTCTCAGTAATTGTACCTGTTTTATCGGTACAGATTACAGTAACGCTGCCCAAGGTTTCTACAATGCTGCTTCTCTTTATAATGATCCCTTCCCGCATGAGCTTCCAGGCTCCCAGAGCCATGAAAGTAGTAAAAGCTACGGGAATTTCTTCGGGAAGTACAGACATGGCCAATGTAAGCCCGCTCAAAAGGCTGGTTACAAAATCACCTGTTTTGACAAAACTGAAGATGCATACTGCCAAAAAAATGATTATTCCGATAACAGCCATGCTTTTTACAAAGTTTCTGATCTGAATTTGTAAAGGAGATGCTTCTGTTTTTATATCCAGAATAGATTGCCCTATTTTTCCTACTTTCGTTTCTTTTCCTATATTTTCAACCTCAAAAACAGCAAGACCAGAGACGGTAATTGTTCCGCTATATACTCTGTTATCTTCTGATTTGCTGTCTTTGAAAACAGAAAAGCTCTCTCCCGTAAGTGAAGATTCATTCACAGAAAAATCGTTGCTGTGAACAATTCTTCCGTCCGCATTGATGAGATTTCCCTCTTCGGTAATACATAAATCTCCAACAGCTATTTCAAAAGTGGGAATATTAACAATCTTTGAATCTCTAATCACCTTACTCAAAGGTTCATTAAGTTTTTCAAGTTCCTCCAGTGCCTTTTTACTGCGGTTATCCTGATAAAATGAAATGGCTGTAACTGCAATAATGGCCGCCAACATAAACAAGGCCTCTCCATAATCACCGGTAAGAACATAAATAAAGGAAACACATATCAGAAGAATGAGCATTGGTTCTTTCAAAATGCCGATAAGCAGGTCTAGCCATGATTCTTTTTTCACCGCTTCAAGACGGTTATATCCGTACTTTTTCCTGGAAACCAATGCTTCCGCTTCCGTAAGGCCTTTCAAATCCTGAGGTATATTATAATTCATATGAGATGGATATAATATTAAATTTACTCATTGTTTTTGTTATATTGACATATTTGTCCCGTATTTTAAGAAACTGCTATTGAATCTCTTTCTTCAGATTTTTTACCCACGCTTCAATGTCCGCCTTTTCAGTTGCAGACAGTTTTGCGCTATGGTGAATCATAGTGTATGAGGCAAGGGGCATTTCATCACTTTGCATCGTTTCTACAACCTCATCAAGTTTATGCAATTTTTTTTCTTTAGAATAAGTATTAAATTCATCAAAATTAAAATGCCGCTTTCCTGAATTAAC
>CBFQYI010000237.1:0-7121 GCA_965720825.1 uncultured Chryseobacterium sp.
AGAACCAACATCTTTACTCTATTTACAAACAAAACCCGTTGCTAAAAAAGCAACGGGTTTTTATTAAAAACCACCGCAAAAGCAGTGGCTTAAAAAAAATCAATCTAATTATGGACTATATCTTATAAATTCGGGTTATTCTCAAACTCTCTCTGAGGAATACTGAATAAATAATAGTTACTATTGGGTGTAAAAGCAGATTTATCCGGGAAATCAAGAACAGAATGCCCTTTACCATCTACTGTTTTCACAGTTCCGTCCGGTGTAGTAATCTGAACTTTTATAGGTTTTCCATCTGCATCTACAAATGGTTTTCTTACTACTGTACCCTGAGTTCTGATGATATCTGAAAGAGAGAATCCTTCTCCGAATAATTCTTTTCTTCTTTCAATCAAAACTGCATCTACTACTGCATTCTGTGATAATGAGCCAGAATAAATAATAGCATTTCTGGCAGATTTCAACTGATTCAGTACGGTTACTGCCTGAGAAACATTTCCGTTTCTGGCTTCCGCTTCCGCTTCAATCAGATACATTTCCGCAGCTCTCATGTAAACAATATCAGCAATAAGGGTGGGTTTAAATTTAAACTTAGCATACCTCAGCAATCCTTCTCTTCCTTTCTGTCCATCCCATGAAAACAATTGAGATCTGATATCATTAGTATCGAAAAGGTCTTTAAAATAAGGATCCGCCATAAAGCTGTAATAATAACTTCCTGATGAAGATACATCAAGATAGTGGAAGGCATAGCTCGCATCTGATTGTTCTTGCGTCTGCCCGTGTCCCCAGATCCATTCTGCATTGTTGATATCATTGAATCCATCCTTATATTTTTCCGGAGCCATCAAAGGGAAACTTTCCCTTGCAATTTTCGCAGATGCCGAAGCTTTACTCCATTCACCTGTATTCAGGTAAGTTCTTGCCAAAAGACCGTTCACTACAGCACGGTTGATCTTATCCTTATTATTTCTTGTATAACTTTTCAACAGGTTATCAGCATCCGTAAGATCACTTTTAATCAAAGTATAGATTTCTTCAAGACTTGCTCTTTTCTTCCCTACCGTGCTTGTTGTGGAAGGTTCAGTGTAAATGGGAGCTGTCAAAACTGATTTATCTTTCAAGTAACTGAACTGATAAAAACTCGCCAGATTCAGATAACAGAAAGCACGTAATGCTTTTGCCTGTCCTTTCACCTGATTCTTTTTCTCCTGACTTCCTTCCGTTCCATCAATTCTTGTAATCACATTATTCATATTATTGATGGTGGAATACAACATCGTCCAGATAAATAACGGGCGGCTTGCTGTATTATTTACCATTTCTGTGAAAGCATAGGTAGAAGCAAAACCATATTTATTAGTCAGTACTGCCACATCACTTCCCATTGCATCACTGGCTCTTAAAACGGTGGAATAACCGATATTGGCGTACGTTGTTCCGTCATTATTAAATTTCGCCCAGGTACCATTCACTACTGTTTCTGCACTTTCAGCTGTTTTAAAAACTTCTACACTACTGGCCTGATCAGTGGGCGCGGTATCCAAATCATTTTCACAGCTTGTCAACGACAAAAACCCGATGAGTGCAAATGATATGTATTTTAATTTTTTCATTGTTTCAATTTTAAAAGGTTAAAGAGTTGCCTGAAGACCAAAAGTGATGGTTCTCATTGCAGGATATCTGTAATAGGTTGTCCCGTCCAAAGCCTGCTCAGGATCCATTCCCTTATGTTTATAGAAGGTCAGAAGGTTTTCTGCCTGAATATAAATTCTGAACTTTTTCAATCCTATTTTCTCAAAATAAGCTTCAGGAAGAGTATATCCTAAACTTACATTTTTAAGTCTTGCATACGTTCCGGAGTAAAGGAATCTTGAAGAAGTTGATGTCCAGTTATTCGTTGTTGTACTCAGTCCCGGAACATCCGTATTAGGATTGTCCGGTGTCCATCTGTTAAGCATTTCGGCACTCCATGCACGTCCTCCCGCACTTCCGTTATGCATGATGGAAGTATAATCGTTATCTAAAATTTTACCTCCGATTTTGAAAGTCAGTAATCCTGAGAAATCAAAATTCTTATAAGCAATACTTGTACTGATTCCTCCTGTCAGTTTCGGCAATGCAGAACCTTGCAACAGTTTTGTCGCTTTTGAATATTCCGAAGTCGTTCCTTCCACTGAGTTTCCGCTGGCATCTGTCGTAACTGTTTTCCACAAAGGTTTTCCATTACTTGGATCTACTCCAGCCCATTCCGGAATAAAGAAATCATATACAGAACCTCCTACTGTTAATAATTTCGTTCCTACTACAAGAGAACCTCCTGGCAATTTGGTTACTTTATTGTTTAAAGTACTCAGGTTAACATCCACATTCCACTGGAAATCTTCAGTCTTAACAGGTGTTGTGAATAATGAAAATTCAAACCCTGTATTCTGAATCGTTCCGATATTGGCAGGATAGTCACTGATTCCCAATGATGGTGCCACCGGCATATTAAACAGAAGATCCTGGCTTTGTCTTTTGAAATATTCAATATTACCTTTAATCCTGTTATTCAGAATAGCGAATTCCAATCCTACGTTTAAGTTAAGGTTGGTTTCCCATTTTACATTATTGGTAGATGTTTTTTCCAGTGTTGTTCCCGGTTCTCCGCCAAGACTGATAAATCTGTACAACTCCTGATATGCATAATAAAGCGGCTGTCCGTTTGGTCTAAGCAATTTATCATTCCCCTGCCCTCCATAACTGGCACGCAATGTCAATTGATTGAATACATTCAGACTTTTAATAAATTCCTCGTTTGAAATTTTCCATGAACCTCCTACTGACCAGAATCTTCCCCATCTGTTATCTTTTTCAAATCTAGAAGAACTGTCTGCCCTTCCTGATGCAGATAAGAAGTAAGTATTGTTATAATCATACTCTACTTTTCCCAGAAAACTCAATAAGCTTAATTTATTACTGTTCCCGCTGAAACTTCCTAACAAAGAAGCAGCATCCGGCTCATAATAATAAGGCAGAGAGAACTGACTTCTCGTTCCTGAGATCGTCTGATAATCGTATTTATAAAATTCATGCCCTGCCAATGCATTCACATGGTGCTTTCCAAACTTTTTATCGTATGTCAGAATATTGCTGGTTGTATAGGAAAGTGTTCTGGTATTCGTTTTCGTCACTGAACCTCCAATTTCCGCTCCTTGCCCAAGTAATGGATTTGAATAATAATGTCCATTATAATTCACCAAATCAACAGAGAAGCTTGTCTTGAATTTTAACTCCGGCAAGAAAGTGAATTCCATGAATCCTTTTCCTGAAAAGTTATCTTCTTTATTCTCGTTTTTATCTAATGGCAACGTTGCAGCCGCATTCTGATTCTGAAGCGCATTCGTTGGTCTGTACTTTCCAAAATCATAAACCGGATTTCCATCAGCATCTAAAATGTAAGTTCCATCAGCATTTCTCTCATAATAAGGATAGAATGAAGGAATAAACCTTGCAGCATTGATGATATTGCTCGCCTTGGAATCTGAAGAAGTTGGTGCCTGCTGAATACTGTTGGTATAATTTAAGTTGACTCCAACATTAAGCCATTTTTTAACTTCAGAATTGATCTTTAATCGGGTATTGTATCTTTTATATCCAGATTCAATCGCCATTCCTTTATCATCCAGATATCCTAGTGAAAAGAAGTAATTGCTTTTATCACTTCCTCCGCTGATATCAAGATCCACCTGATTCCTTGAAGCCACTCTCTGTAAAATATCTCTCCAGTTGTCATTCCAAAGTGGTGAGGCACCTGGTAATAGTTTTCCATCTGTTCCTACCGGTTTTGGATAAGCGGTTCCATAGGGATTGATCCCAAGGGTAGAAACAAGATTATCCGTTGCCATCTGGGCAGCCTGCTGAGAAGAAACTTTCCCGGATTGATATCCGTTTCTTAATGCTTCCCAATATAATTGAAAGTACTGATCTGTGTTTACCTGTTCATAGTCTTTGACTGCTCTTCCGGAGAATCCCTGACTGATATTAAAATTAACTCTGGCTTCCCCTTTTTTACCTGATTTTGTAGTAATGATGATGATCCCGTTTGCTCCTCTTGAACCATATAAAGCACTTGCTGTAGCGTCTTTCAAAACACTGATAGATTCGATATCGCTGGGACTGATTGAGTTCAGGTTTCCATCGAAAGGAATTCCATCTACTACGTATAAAGGATCACTGGAAGCACTGATTGAGCCAATTCCTCTGATTCGAATGGTAGAAACAGCGCCTGGCTGCCCTGATGCACTGGTTGTCTGAATCCCTGCAACCTGCCCTTCCAATGCTTTGGTAATATTCGTTACAGGCCTGTTATTAATCTTATCACTTGAAATGGTAGCTACAGAACCGGTATAGCTGTTTCTTTTAGCTTTTCCGTAAGCTACTACTACTACTTCATCAATCTCCTTTTCATGAAGGCTATCTTTTTTAGGCTTGGAATTCTGTGCATTCACACTGGCCACTCCAAGAAAAAACGCAGCAACCGGAGGTATCCAAGCTTTAGAATTGAATAAATTTTTGCTAATCATAATCAATTTTATTTATCATATATTAAAATTTAGCCCTTTGCAGAAAATTCAGCAAAGGGCATCGATAAATACGACAAACCAAATGCTTATTTTTCCTTAAAAGGCTGAACGTAACACCTTGCCCCATGGGTAGGTTGTTAAGATTTCACAGGGTCAGTTCCCTCCATCTTTCTTTATAAGCCGATCGAAATATGGTTGCAAAGCTAAAAACTTTTAGTCCACAAAACAAGTAGACTTATAAATTTTTCATGATAATTTTTTAATAATTAACATAAAATTTTAATAAAACCCATTAAAATAAGGAGTTGCGCCCGTTATCATTTTTTCATACATGACAAATATCATTATCAATAATTCAATGAAGCAAAAGTTAATCTCATCTGAAATTTTTGACGGTTAATTAAAAAAAGTTTTTAATTTTATAGTATGAAAGTTTTGATCATCAACGGCCCTAACCTCAATCTGTTGGGCACACGAGAACCGGAAATCTATGGAAATGTTTCTATGGAAAGCTATTTGGAAAATTTAAGATCTGAGTTTCAGGCTCATGAATTAAAATATTACCAGTCTAATATCGAAGGAGAGCTTATCAACAGACTTCAGGAGGATGACTTTGATGCCGTGATAATTAATCCGGGAGCTTTTACCCATTATTCTTATGCGATTGCTGATTGTTTAAAAAATATTCGTAAACCAAAAGTAGAAGTTCACATTAGCAATATCTACAAAAGAGAAGAATTCCGACAAAAATCTGTAACGGCAGCCAATACAGATGCGGTTTTATCTGGTTTCGGAATGGATGGGTATAGATTGGCTTTATTGGGTTTGAAGTAATTTTTAACTTATATTTCCCCACAGATTTCACTGATAATTATGGATAGTAAGAGAATAATTTATGAAGATAAATGATAAAGTTTACTGTAAAGACATTGGAATATATTCAGGGCAATTAACAAAAAGAAAATCTTATATCATTGAAGAAATAAATGATGAAAATATAAGAATCTGGAATGATGAAGGAAGACTGAAATGGTATTGGGATTTTTATTTTAGTTTAAACAATGAACCGGAAATAACGTCTATTCATATTGATGATGAAATCGAGAATACCGAATCTGATGCTATAGAGGTAACGATTGTATTTTCCAACAAAACAAAATATTGGATGACCTTCACTACTCCAAAGTATTTAGATAAAATATTGGACGGAGAGCCTTACTTTTCTTCAAAACATTTTATGATTATAAAACATCTGACAAAAGAATCAATCAAATCAACCGTCCTAAAACTGGATGAACAGAACGAGCTGATTGAAAGCTGTAAGAAATATGAATACAAAAAGCCTCATCGATGATGAGGCTTTTTTATGTTGATTGGTAACTATTAGATAGTTTGTTCCTGCAATTGAGGTCCTGAAGCAACTAATTTCTTACCTTCTTCAGTATCACAGTACTGCTCAAAGTTCTTGATGTATCTTGAAGCAAGATCTTTTGCTTTTTCTTCCCATTCTGAAGCGTTCTCATAAGTATCTCTAGGATCTAAAATACCTGTAGAAACGTTTGGCAATTCAGTAGGAATTTCAAGGTTCATAATTGGAACCTGAGTTTTAGGAGCATTGTCAATAGAACCGTCAATGATTGCATCAATAATTGCTCTGGTATCTTTTAGAGAAATTCTCTTTCCAGAACCATTCCAACCTGTGTTCACCAAATATGCTTTAGCTCCGTGTTCCTGCATTTTACCGATCAATGTTTTAGAATACATTGTTGGGTGTAATGTAAGGAATGCTTCACCAAATGCAGGTGAGAAAGATGGTTGTGGTTCTGTAATTCCTCTTTCAGTTCCGGCTAATTTTGAGGTATAACCGCAAAGGAAGTGGTATTGAGCTTGATCTTCATTCAGGATAGAAACCGGAGGAAGTACTCCGAATGCATCCGCTGAAAGATAAACAATCTTCTTAGCATGACCTGCTTTAGAAGGCAATACAATTTTGTTGATATGATAGATTGGATAAGAAACTCTTGTATTCTCTGTGATAGACCCATCTGTATAATCTGCTACTCCATTATTCACAACAACGTTTTCAAGAAGTGCATCTCTTTTGATCGCTCTGAAAATATCCGGTTCTTTTTCTTCTGATAAGTCAATTACTTTAGCGTAGCATCCACCTTCATAGTTGAATACTCCGTTATTATCCCATCCGTGCTCATCGTCACCGATAAGGTATCTTTTAGGATCTGCTGATAAAGTAGTTTTACCTGTTCCTGAAAGGCCGAAGAATAAAGCAACATCACCTTTTTCACCTACGTTTGCAGAACAGTGCATGGAAGCCATACCTTTTAATGGAAGGTAATAGTTCATCATAGCAAACATCCCTTTTTTCATTTCACCTCCGTACCAAGTACCTCCGATGATCTGTAGTTTTTCCGTAAGATTGAACATGATGAAGTTTTCAGAGTTTAATCCTTGTGCTTCCCTGTTCGGGTTGATAGTTTTTGAACCGTTGATTACCGTGAAATCCGGATCACCGAAGTTTTCCAGTTCGTAGTGAGA
>CBFQYI010000238.1:0-7108 GCA_965720825.1 uncultured Chryseobacterium sp.
TCCGATTCCGGTAATGATATTAGCTGCCAGACGATCCGGATTAGCCACCCCTATTTTGATGGAAAGTATCGTAAACAGACAGGCTCCGAAGCACACCAGGATAAAAGTTCTGAGACCGGCAGACTTATTACGGTATTCTCTTTCCGCACCAATGAACAGTCCTAAAATAACGGAAATAAGAATCAGCAGCAATTCATTTTTAATAGCGTAATGGTCCTGAAGAAAATCCATTTTTTTACATTTAAACTGAGAATAAATTTACAATAAAATACCATTAAGGAACTATCTTTGCTGCAGAGATTTTGTGCCATGACCTCAAAAAATTCATTTCACGAAAAAACTTTTGTAATATTACATTTTAATTGCTACAATTTTCTTGTATAAAAGCAGTACTGAGGATATTGCTCATCAGCGGGAAAAATCTCGCTTATAAAAAATCAAAAAAATAATACTTATATACAATTATGGATAAAGAAATTTCACACTTCTGGTTAGGATATTTCAAGAATGAAGAAGACTTTTATAGCTTCATAGAAGAGGATGAAAACTACTATATAGAGGAAGAAACTGATGATCAGTATGTTTCCAAGTTTGCAGAATCACAGAACATCAAATGGTTTGACGATGACTTTATAGAATATGGTTTTGAGGATGAAAACCTTAGTCTTTATGACAAATTTGCAGAATATTCTTATGCAGACCAATGGATTCCAATCTTAGAGAAAAAATTGAATGAACTAAGTCTGGATACGCCTGTAAATGCTATCATTTTTGCAACAAGATTTGTTATTCCTAATCCGGTTTCTGTAGAAAATGATGATTTTTCACTGCATTATGTGGGGGAAATAGAATATGATATTTAATATTATCATTAATAACAAGTAACTGCATTTCTGATGAAGTTACTTGTTATTGATAAGATTCTGAAATGGCATAATAAGTGATAATTTAATCTATAAACTATCATCATGAACAGAAATCTTATTATCATTAATCTTACGATCATCCTGTTACTGGCAGTAGCCTATATTTCCGGATATTATTTCATTAATTATCCTTTGGAATTCAATTTCTGGTATTCCGTAAAAGAATCCGGTTTTGAATATTTCCCTTTTATATTAGCTGTTACCGCTCTTCTCACCTATCTTTTCAGTAATGTTTCAATTAAAAAATTAAGTTTCAAGGCTAAGTTTTTAAGAATTTATCCTATTCTCAATTCTATTATTCTTCTTTTCATCATCATTTCATCTGGAACTGAACTAATAAAAAAACAAAAAGAACTTTCAGAAAAAGAAACTGAATATATTCTGCAAGCCCAAAAAGACATACAGAATGATCAGGTTACGCTATCTTATGCCGGAGGTTTTTCAATTCCTTTTTATAATAATGAATCAACACAAGGCAAAATACGGGACATCCGGAAGAAATATGGTGTAACTTATGTGAATACAGGTTGTATTATTGATCCTATAGATAATGAGGCACAAAAGAAGTACACAGAAACAGTGAATCCCTATCTTGAAAAAAGAAATGGAAAAGCCTGGAAAGATAAGATGCAGAAGGAGATTGATGGTTTGAAGTAAACTTACTACTATCCATCAAAAAAATAGAAGTATTTTTGCAGCTGATGAATTTATATTCTACCCTACAAATCGGAGATTATCATATTAATCATTGCGAAGATGATCTTCTAATCAAAAAAATCAGTTCGGATAAAATTGTATGTGCTGTGATGGATGGTTGTTCTACCGCTTTAGACAGTCATTTTGCTTCAACACTTATTGGAAAAATTTTACGTAAAACCATTGTTGAAATAGGCTATAGAGCATTATATGAAAAAGACCGCCAGCACAGTCTGGAAGAAGAACTCAAAGAAATCATCAAAGGCTTATTCCATGAACTTAAATTTATTAAAAAGCATCTGATGCTGGATGAAAAAGAGTTATTATCTACTCTTATAATCCTTATTTATGACATTACAAAGGAAGAAGGATCAATCCTAGCCATTGGTGACGGAGTTGTTTGTGTCAATGGAAATATCACGGAATTTGACCGTAATAATAAACCTGATTATTTGGCGTATCATCTTCATGAAGATTTTGAAAACTGGTATTCCGGTCTGTCTCAGAAAATACTTTTTGATCATCTGGATGATGTTTCCATTGCTACTGACGGTATTTCAACCTTTTCACAAATTAAAAAGACAGATTCTGATGAAGTTATCAACTTTATGGAATACCTGATGATTGATCAGAAAAACAACGATACGGAAGATATGCTCAACAGAAAACTGAAACAGCTGGAACATCAATATGGGGTAAAACCTACAGATGATTTAGCGATTATAAGGATGATAAAATAAGACTATTCTGAAAATCTGTTATATTAAAAAACAAAAACTTCCGCCTAAAAGACGGAAGTTTTTTATATTGTTAAGGATAAGTTCTGTTTATTAATGTGCTTCCAGCCAGTTATCTCCTACTCCAATTTCTACCAATAGCGGAACTTGTGTTTTTAAGGCACTTTCCATTTCAGTTTTGATCAATTTTGAAGCGGTATCAATCTCATCTACCGGAGACTCAAACACCAATTCATCATGTACCTGAAGCAGCATTTTTGTTTTAAGCTGTTGCTCTTCAAGTTCTCTGTCTATTTTAATCATGGCAAGCTTTACAACATCTGCTGCACTTCCCTGAACAGGTGCATTCACAGCATTTCTCTCTGCATGACCTCTTACCACGAAATTATTGGAATTGATATCTTTCAAATGACGTTTTCTTCCCAAAATAGTTTCCACATACCCTAACTGACGGGCTTTACTCACCTGCTCTGCCATGTATTCCTTCAATTTCGGATAGGTTTCGAAGTAAGCTTCGATCATTTGTTTAGCTTCTGTACGGGATAATCCGGTTTGTTCTGCCAAAGCAAAAGCTCCCTGTCCGTAGATAATTCCAAAGTTTACAGTTTTAGCCTGGCTTCTCTGAGTTTTTGAAACCTCAGCCAAAGGAATTTTAAAGAGTTTGGCTGCTGTGGAAGCGTGGATATCTTCTCCATCCTGGAAAGCTTTGATCATATTATCCTCTCCCGAAATTTCAGCAATCAAACGAAGTTCAATCTGTGAATAATCGGCAGAAATAATTTTCTTTCCTTCTCCGGAAACAAAAGCTCCACGGATCTGCTGTCCTCTCACTGTTCGGATCGGAATATTCTGCAGGTTCGGGTTCACACTTGCTAAACGGCCTGTAGCGGCTGTCGTCTGCGAGAAGTTGGTATGTACTCTGTTATCTTTTTTCTCAATCTGTGAAGGCAAAGCGTCTACATAGGTTGATTTTAATTTCTGATAGGTTCTGTATTCCAGAATATGCTTGATGATCTCATGTTTTGAACTCAATTTTTGAAGAACATCTTCTGAGGTTGCATATTGTCCTGTCTTTGTTTTTTTGGCTTTTGGATCCAGCTGTAGTTTTTCAAAAAGAATTTCTCCCAATTGTTTCGGTGAGTTCATATTGAATTCTTCTTCTGAAAGTTCAAAAATCTTTGTTTCCAGCTGTTTCAGGTCATTCTCAAGGTCAACACTTTCCTGTGCCAGCCATTTTTCATCCAGAGAAATCCCTGAAAGCTCCATTTTTGCCAGTACTTCCATCAGAGGCATTTCAATATTGAAGAAAAGCTCTTCCAGATTTTCCTTTTTCAATTGAGGAGCAAAAAGCTCGTACAACTGGAAAGTTACGTCTGCATCTTCTGCCGCATAATCTGTCTGTGTTCTCACATCTGCATCTCTGAAGCTGCCCTGTTTTTTCCCTTTCTTCCCAATAATGGTTTCAATAGATACCGGTTTGTAGTTCAGGTACACTTCTGAAAGGTAATCCATCCCGTGTCTTCCATCCGGATTCAGCAGGTAGTGGGCAATCATGGTATCGAACATAGCGCCTTTAACGGTGATGTCGTATTGTTTTAAAACTTTATAATCGTATTTAAGATTGTGAGCAACTTTCAGCAGATCTTCTTTTTCGAAAAAAGGTCTGAAAATCTCCAGGGTCTGCAACACTTCTTCTCTGTTTTCAGAAAGAGGAATATAGTAGGCCAGTCCTTTCTTGTAAGAGAAGCTCATTCCTACCAGTTCTGCTTCCAGCTCATTCAATGAAGTAGTTTCCGTATCAAAACAAACTACTTTTTGCTGCAATAAGTTATCAACCAGCTTTTTCTGAGCCTTTGGATTGTCTATATACTGATAAAGGTGATCATTATTCTCAATAGTGGACTTTGTAGAAGTAGCCTGTTCCAGTTCTTCAAAGTTGGCAAAAAGGTCAAGCTGCATCACCTGTCCTTTCACTTCTCCAGCTGCAGAAGCTTGCTTTTCTTTTACTTCTACTTCGTTTACAACTACTGCTTCCGCAGTGGCAGGAGCAAAAGCTCTGTAAAGGTTTTCATATAGTCTTCTGAATTCTATCTCATCGAAGACTTCTTTTACTTTTTCAAAATCCGGAGTTTCAAGGTCATATTGTTCCTGATGAAACTCTACAGGAGCGTCACAGATAATGGTTGCCAGTTTTTTAGACATAATACCACGTTCTGCAGAAGCTTCTACTTTTTCTTTCAGTTTTCCTTTCAGTTTATCGGTATTGGCAAGCAACGTTTCGATGTTTCCGAATTCTTTCAGGAATTTCATAGCCGTTTTCTCTCCTACTCCTTCCAGTCCAGGAATATTATCTACTGCATCTCCCATCATAGCAAGGAAATCAATAACCTGTTTAGGATCTTCAATTTCATATTTTGCCTTTACTTCTTCAACTCCGAGAATTTCAATATCACCACCTTTTAAACCTGGCTTATAAATCTTAATTTTATCGGTAACCAGCTGTGCAAAGTCCTTATCCGGCGTCACCATGAAAGTGGTATATCCTTCTTTTTCTGCTTTGCATGCAATAGTTCCAATAACATCATCGGCTTCATATCCTTCTACTCCAAGAATCGGAATGTGCATTGCTTCCAGAATTTTGTGAATGTATGGAACCGCAATTTTGATTGCTTCAGGAGTTTCGCTTCTGTTGGCTTTGTAATCTGAATAGTCATCAGTTCTTACACTGGCCTGTCCTACATCAAAAACGACTGCCAGGTGAGTAGGTTTTTCTCTTCTGATCAATTCGATCAAAGAATTGGTAAAACCAAAGATAGCAGAAGTATCCAGTCCTTTGCTGGTAAGTCTCGGATTCCTGATTAATGCGTAATATCCTCTGAAAATCATCGCATAAGCATCGATGAGAAACAGCCTTTTATCGTGTGTTGCGTCCATATTTTGAATAATGAACAAATATAAGAAAATAGGAGTAAAAATTGGTAGCCTGTTGAAGGGTTTCGGGAATGGAGATTCGGGTTCCGAGGGTTCGAGATGGGGTTAAAAAAACAAAACAGCATACCCGAAGGCATACTGTTTCTTTTTTTATTTAAGTTTATGGGATTATTTACCTGAAGAAGGCCATAGTCCAGCGTACTGAGAAGTACCGTAGTCAATAGTCTCAGCACTGATTACGAAGCTGATCAGCATACTGTTGCTGTCTACTGCGTCGAAATCTACTTCGTGTTGGATCACATATCCGTTCTCCCATTTCAAAGTGATTAATGTTCCTTCTTCGTGAGATTTGTTGAAAGTGATTTCTCCTACTGTTGGTTTGTATTTACCATTTAACAAGCTTTCAAGGATGTCTGATTTTTCAGTAGCTTCTACTGTAACCTTGATTAATGCGTTAGAAGGATCTGATGCTACACGTCCTGATACGTCTGTAGATCTTGATACACTGTAATTCATTTTTAACAGTTTCTGTCCTTCACCGTTGTTGAATTTTAAGATTCCTCTTGAATTTCTTTCTGCCATGATTGTAAATTTTAATCGTTAGTAATAAATTGTAATTCAATAATTATATAACAAAGATAACCTCATTGGTTTTGAAAAAAAAGCAATTGAAGGGAAATCTGAAAAAGTGTAGTAATTGTACGATTTGATGTAGTAGTTCTACGATTTCGTGTCGTAATTCTACGACATTAGATTTAAAAACAAAACACAACACGCTATAAATAAATATTTTAAACACGACTAAAAATCGCTTTCAAATCACAATTTATTACACTATTAAGAGAAATAAAATACATAAAATTCACTTATTTTCATAAAAAAAGACCTTATTCAGGTCTGGTTATTTTATCTTTTTTAAATCAGAAAAATGGGTTGAGTTTAGGCATCATTTGCTATTACATGGATTCCGTTTCCGGCATCTTCTGCCATTGCATTGGCTAATATTCTTCTTGAGTCTTCAGAAAAATACGTAGCGATAAATGGGAAAAAGAAACCGATGAACCCACCGCCTTTTACTCCAAGCTTACCAATATTTTTGATATTCTGCATTTTTATGCTGGGAAGTTCTTTGGCTAAATTCGGTAAGTTTCGGGGACGCACTCTTCCTAGGCCGTCTTTTGCTGTGGCAACCAGGGATTCTGAATATTTGCCGTTACGGATGTTTTCTACAATGGCTTTTCCTTCAGGTGTCTTCCATACTTCACGGGAATCTACTCCTTCTAAAGCAGTTAAATCTTTAGATAAAGCAGTACCCTGTTTTATTTCAATCAGATTTTTCTGCCAATCCTGAACATACCATTTTCCGTTAAAGAAAATAGGGGTTTTACCATCTCTGCTGGCCAATCCACCTTTTTCATTAAGTTCCAGAATATCCGGACTGGCCAGGTCTGAAGGAGTAATTCCTGTCACATTTTTCGGAAAATCTTTTAAATATCCGGGAATTCGGCTGTTTTCATCTGCTTCTTTATTCATATCCTGATAATGGTTATTATCTTCCAATGAGTTGCTTCTGATAATTTCTCTTTCCCAGTAACTTCCTTCGTTCATTACCGCCATGGTTCCACCCATCCACAATAGGGTCTTACCGATTCCCATTTCTACTCCTGCAATAACGATCCCAGCTCCTCCGAAGAAAGAGGCAGCGGCATTGAGAACGATTTCTTTTCCATTCTTCCTCTCGCTCTGCTGTGCATCTTTTTTGGCCACAGAATAGCTGAAAATCGGGCTTAATAATCCTCCGGTATCGCAAACCAGTAT
>CBFQYI010000239.1:0-7060 GCA_965720825.1 uncultured Chryseobacterium sp.
GTGGAAGGATATATGGATGTGATTTCACTTCATATGTCGGGAATTGAAAATGTGGTGGCAAGTTCCGGAACTTCTCTGACAACAGAGCAGATTAAACTGATTAAGAGGCTTACAGAAAATGTAACGATTCTTTTTGACGGTGATAATGCCGGGATTAAAGCCAGTTTCCGAAGTATTGATATGCTGCTGACGGAAGGGATGAACATTCGTGTTTTACTTTTCCCTGATGGAGACGACCCGGATTCCTTTGCCAGAAAGCATCCGCAGGATTACGTTGAAAAGTACATCGAAAATGAAGCGATGGACTTCATCGATTTTAAAGCGGAAATCCTGTTGAGGGATATCGGAAATGATCCTATCAAAAAGGCTGAAGCCATAAGGGACATTGTAAAATCGGTTTCCTTTGTACAGAATGCCCTGAAAAGAGAGGTCTATCTTAAAGAAGTTTCCAATAAATTCGGACTTTCTGAGCAGAGTCTTTTCAATGAACTGGATGTTCAGAAGCAGATTACGCAGAATCAGACTCATCATGTTCAGCAACAGCAGAAAGAGAAAGCAGCAGCTCCAAAGATGGAGATTGTGCCTTTGGATCAGGAGAAAGAAGATCCTTTTCTGTATGATGTATTGTTTATGGAGAACAAACTTGTTGAACACATGCTGGCATTTGGAGATATTATTCTGAAACGTAGAAATGAACAGGGAGAAGAATATCAGATTACAGTCATTGAGGAAATTCTTCATCATTTTGAAGAAGAGCAGTATGCATTTTTAGTTAAAGGCAATGAAATCATTATTACTCAGGTGAGGGAGGGGATTCAAAAAGATGAGTTGAGAAGTGGAAACTTTTTTGTATCTTTTATGGACGAAGAAATTACTACAAAGGTTGTAGACGCTCTGATCCCGTTGGATGAGCTTGAAAACTGGGCTTCCAGAAATATTTATCCTCCCAATTATGGTGATAAAGTGGCAGATCAGATCAAGGGAGATGTTCTGTTGCATAAATACAGATATATTGACTATCTGATCAAGGAAACGGCTAAAGAACTTGATCAGTACAGCAGTACGGATGAGATAAAATATTATGAGCTGATCAAAAAGATTACGCTGTTAAAGCAGGCTTCCATACGGTTGAGTAATATTATCGAATATTCACCTATCAAAGGGATTTATATAGATAGAAAAAGATAATTTGAAGTCAGATTTTTTTGTATTCTGTGACAAAAAGTCCTATAAAATTTTAGGAATAAATATTGTAATTTAAACTTCGAGAATATTTAAAAAATAATACATAATAGAAATATGGACATTAAAAAGGAATTCAGAGATTTCTCTGTAAAACATTTAGGAAACAACGGTTTGGTTACCGATCAGTATATGGGAATGTATGGCCCAACGAATCTTACTCCGTACATCATGGAAGAGAGAAGGTTAAACGTTGCTCAGATGGACGTTTTCTCGCGTTTGATGATGGACAGAATTATCTTCCTGGGAACAGGTATTGATGATCAGGTAGCAAATATCGTTACGGCTCAGCTTTTATTCTTAGAAAGTGCTGATCCTTCAAAAGATATTCAGATCTATATTAACTCTCCTGGTGGTAGTGTATATGCAGGTTTAGGTATTTATGATACGATGCAGATCATTAAGCCGGACGTAGCAACAATCTGTACAGGTATGGCTGCTTCAATGGGAGCTGTATTATTAGTTGCAGGAGAAAAAGGAAAACGTTCTGCGCTTAAACACTCAAGAGTTATGATTCACCAGCCTTCAGGAGGTGCTCAGGGAGTTGCTTCTGATATGGAAATCAACTTGAGAGAGATGTTGAAATTGAAGCAGGAGCTTTATGAAATCATCGGTCACCACTCAGGACAAACGTATGAGTGGGTAGAAAAATCTTCTGACAGAGATTACTGGATGACTTCCGAAGAAGCTAAAGGCTACGGAATGGTAGATGAGGTTTTACAAAGATCTACAGAGAAAAAATAATTGATGGTAACATCATAAGAAAACCGCACCAATCTGGTGCGGTTTTTTTGTTGGGTTATGTTTTTAAATGTTTAGATTCCTGCGGAATGACACAATTGGAATGATGATTTATCCATGCAGTTTGTCATTCCGTAGGAATCCAGCCACAATGATTCAAGAATGATAAGGGAGAAAAATTACAATCCTGAGCAAAACTCCAACTGAAGACGTAAGAATTCCCATCCTCAGAAGGGGTGGCAAAAATTCAAAGAATTTTTGTCGGGGTGGTTTTAACAGTATACTTTACCCCATATCCTTACAAAAAAAGCGCCTCAAGGCGCTTTCTCTATTTTTTAACAATCTTATGTATTGTTGTATTTTCAGCTGTTTTAATCTCCACAAAATAAACTCCCGTGTTTAAAGAATGAATATCAATCTTAATAACCTGAGAAGTCATTACTTTCTGTCCTGTTACAGAATAAATATTCACTTCTTTCAATTTCTCAACCGTTTCAATCTGAATAAAATCAGTTGCCGGGTTTGGATAAACACTGAATTTTTTCTTTGTCACAGAAGAAATCCCTAAAGTAAGCTGTGCTTCAGTCGGAGTAAATGGTCTTCTTTGCCCGAAACTCAATCCAAACCAGTCATTGTTACTCAGTTGAATCTGAGAAAGATTGGCTTTTGTTTGCCAGCTTGATAAATCTTTTCCTTTATACAATTTCCAGCTGTCTGATCCCGAAGTATTTCCGGCAAGGGAATTCAATGATAGAGTAGTAATCTGATTATTTGCTGATGCAAAATTAAAATAGGAAGTTTGAGACTGAATTAGTTGTAACGCCTGTTCAGCAGTGATGCTTCCGTTATATTTAATTCCAAAAACAAAAGAATTGGCATTTCCATTGGCATTATCAGTTCCGAAATCAATAACTACAAGACTTTTATTAGTTCCTGTTCCCACCCAATTCGTAACCTGAGACGGAGTAAACCATGCAGAACTGTAGGCTGCAACGGGTGGTGATGGCATAGTAGGAGGGGAGAAACTATAAGAAGCTCCATACCATCTTCCGTCCACTAAAAGATCATTATTCACTCCATTATTGAACGCCATTGTTGATGGAGTATTTCCTGACCAGGTGGACCAATAGTCATCAAGGCTTGGAGTATGATGGTTGTAATTTAAACTGTACAAAAATCCTGATGGTATTTCAATTTCCATTTTAGGTTCTGCAGCAGCAATGGCAGTGATCATATCTTCCATGGTTAAGCCATTTCCGTCAAAACGGTATCCCCATGCATAAGAATTAGGAGTGTTGTCATCATTAAAATCTGCAATGAAATAGGCTTTTTTAGAACCGGTTCCTACCCAAAATTTAATGTCGTTTTCAGTGAATTGGGCTGACAATACCTGCATGTAAAGCAGTAAGAAAAAAAGATAGATTTTCCTCATGATATAATTAATTTAAAGTTTTATTCCCGAAACTTATCTTCAGAGGAGAAATAATTCTTTCTCTGAATCTGGTGTTTTAAGGCAGGTCTCCTGGCTCACATCTTACAACTTCCTTCCCGGATTTCAGATCCAGTGGTATTTTATGAGGTAAGTTTAAACAGTTTACAGTTGCGGGTACAGCTCAAGATTTGAATACTATTCTCACTTGATTCCCTATTAATGAACATTGTTCAGCCTTAAAACGCTGCAAATATATCATATAAATCTGTGAGTCCGTTTTGTGAATTATTATTTTTTAAATATTCTCAAAAAGTTGATTTTCAAATTGATTAATGATTTGGCTGGATTATTGGTTTTTCATTTTTAAATAGGTTTTTTTTTTATTTATCTTCAATACATTCTGTCTGTTCTATTGTTAAAAAACAATTATCATTGTATTCAAGATCAGTTTACAATCAATTTATACTTTCGCAGCCATAAAATAGCATATGAAAAAATTACTATGGTCTGTTGGAGTATTGGCGGTATTAGCTTCATGTAAAAGTGATGATGATACCACAATGATAAACCAGGATATTAACTATTCCAAACTTCCTCAGGAGTTTCCATTTACAAAACTGGCTACGATAAACGGTGTGGATGTTATCAACGGAGGTTTTGGTTCCGGAGCAGCCGCTCATCCTACCAGAAAAGGAGAATTCTATGTCATTACAGACCGAGGACCTAATACCGACTTCCAGAATGGGAAAAAGTTTCTTGCTCCTAATTTTACTCCAACCATTATGCATTTTAAAATCAATGCTGACGGAAATGTAGAGGTGATCAAATATATTAAACTTAAAAACCCATCCGGACAGCCTATTACAGGCCTTCCAAATCCTGCAGGAATGGGAAGTACAGGAGAGATTGCTTATGATGCTTCCGGAAATGTCTTAGGTACTGATCAGTATGGTCTTGATAGCGAAAGTATTGTTGCTGCTGCTGACGGTACATTCTGGGTTTCTGATGAATATGGTCCGCACATCGTGCATTACAGTGCAGACGGAGTAGAAATGGAGAGAATAAGCCCAATTGGGGTAAATACAGGACCAAGAAAATTACCTGCTGTTTTAGCTAAAAGAAGAGCCAACAGAGGAATGGAAGGACTTTGCATGACTCCGGACGGAAGAACATTGGTAGGCACCATACAATCCATGATGTTTGTTCCTAGTAAAGCATTGGCAACCAATACAACTTTAACGAGAATTGTCACCTTTGATATTATTACAGGGCAGACCAGGCAGTTTTTATACAAACAGGATGGCGGAGCTTCTGATTCGGTGTGTGATATTACAGCATTAAGTAATAATGAATTTCTGGTGATTGAAAGAGATGGAAATTTTGGTTCTCAGGGAGGAATAAAAAAAGTATACAGAATCAACCTGAACAATGCTTCCGATGTGAACGGATCCGATATTACAGCGGTGGACGGAATGAAAATTAACGGAAAAGCTTTAGAGCAGTGTTCATGGGATGAAATTACCAATGCCGGAATAAAAGCTGTTACCAAAACATTAGCCGTAGATCTGGTAGCAAAACTGGGCTATGAACATGATAAATTCGAGGGAATTGTTTATTTAGGAAATAATAAACTGGCTGTTTTCAATGATGATGACTTTGGAGTAGTGGATGATGGAAACGGAAATCCAAAAGCTAAAATTTTACCTAAAACAGGTAAAGTAGACAAAGGAACAATGTATGTAGTCGATATTCAATAATTAGATTTTTTTAACGAAAAAGCGGCGGAATCTTAGATTCCGCCGCTTTTTATTTGATAATTTATAAATACA
The DNA here is from genome assembly GCA_965720825.1 of uncultured Chryseobacterium sp. Taxonomy (GTDB): domain Bacteria; phylum Bacteroidota; class Bacteroidia; order Flavobacteriales; family Weeksellaceae; genus Chryseobacterium. The sequence continues at coordinate 5,245 of CBFQYI010000239.1, forward strand.
TTATAATAATTAAAATCTTCAATAAAAATTTATAAATCCTCTAATTTCAAAGCTGCTCCTCCGATAAGACCACCATCGATATCAGGCTGAGAGAAAATTTCTTTAGCATTATCTGGCTTTACAGAACCTCCGTAAAGGATAGAAACCTCGTCAGCAACTTCCTGTCCGTATTTTGAAGCGATAATGTTTCTGATGTGAGCGTGGATTTCCTGAGCCTGCTCCGGACTTGCCGTTTCTCCTGTTCCGATAGCCCAAACCGGTTCGTAAGCAATCACTACTTTTTTGATCTCTTCAGCAGAAAGCGTGAAAAGAGCTACTTCAGTCTGATTTTTTACGACCTCAAGGTGCTGTCCTGCTTTTCTCTGCTCAAGAGTTTCTCCGTTGCAGTAAACAGGAATAAGACCTTTATCAAGAGCTAATTTGATTTTTCTGTTACAGTGAGAATCTGTTTCTCCGTGATATTGTCTTCTTTCAGAGTGCCCGATTAATGAACCGGTTGCATCAATAGATTCCAGCATATCAGCAGAAATTTCACCAGTATAAGCGCCGCTTTCATGCTCGCTCATATCCTGAGAAAATACTCCGATTTCATCCTTTTCAAAAACGTCTTTTGCCATCATCAAATACAATGCAGGGGGAGCAATCCAAACCTCACAGTTCGTAGCATTGTTGTTTTTATAGCTTAGTAACTGAATCATTAATTGTTGTGCATCAATTACATTTTTGTTCATTTTCCAGTTTCCTGCAACTATTTTTCTTCTCATAAGATTTAAATATAGATTTATTTTTTAATTTTTCTTTTTTGGATAATCTGTGAGGCATACTACTTAGTAATCCCTTCCAGTTTAAACATGAAAGCATATACCAAAGCTACATCCTTCAGATAATCAAACCTTCCAGAAGCACCACCATGCCCATAGTCCATATCTGTTTTTAATAACAGCACATTTTTGTCTGTTTTCATATCCCTTAGCTTGGCAACCCATTTCGCTGGCTCAAAATATTGTACCTGAGAATCGTGTAATCCCGTTGTTACCAAAAGATTCGGATAGTTCTTCTTCTCTATATTTTCATACGGAGAATAAGATTTCATATAAAAATAGGCTTCCTTATTATTGGGATTTCCCCATTCATCATACTCATTGGTCGTTAGTGGAATACTAGTGTCTAACATTGTATTCACTACGTCTACAAATGGAACCTGTGAAATAACCCCATTCCATAAATTAGGACTCATATTGGCTATGACACCCATCAATAAACCACCCGCACTTCCTCCCTGAGCGTAAAGATGCTTAGGTGAAGTATATTTTTCTTTAACCAGATATTCCCCGGAATCGATGAAATCGGTAAATGTGTTCTTCTTTTTCATCATTTTTCCGTCTTCATACCACTGTCTTCCCATTTCCTGACCTCCGCGGATATGGGCAATTGCAAATGCAAAACCCCGGTCCAAAAGACTCAGTCTGGTGCTGCTGAAACTGGCATCCATAGAACTTCCGTAAGAACCGTAAGCGTAGAGTAGAAGTGGGTTGTTTCCATCTTTTTTGAACCCTTTTTTATACACAATTGAGATTGGAATTTTCGTTCCGTCTTTTGCCGTGGCAAAAAGCCTTTCCGTTGTATAATTGTCTTTATTGTAGCCTCCCAGAACTTCCTGTTGTTTTAAAAGAACCCGTTTTCCGGTTTTTAAATCCTGTTCATATTGAGAACTTGGTGTAATCATGGAAGTATACCCAAAACGGAAGTTATCCGTATTATATTCAGGGTTATCCAGTGAATAAACGGTATAAGTAGGTTCATCAAATTTTAGAAA
>CBFQYI010000240.1:0-7059 GCA_965720825.1 uncultured Chryseobacterium sp.
AGATACAAATGTACTGCCAAAGCCGACGACTTTAGGACTGAGGGCATCTGACCAGTTTCTGGAGAAATCAGATTACCTGAGATTCCGTACTCTGATGATTGGTTATACTTTCAGTAAAAAAATTCTCGGAAATGAGGTTCCATTAAATTCATTGAGAGTTTATGCGCAGGCTCAGAATTTATTAACCTGGACAAGTTTTAAAGGAGATCCGGAGGTAGCAGTGGGATCTGGAGAAAGTCAGCTGCAAGCTGGTCAAACCTATGTGGCGGGTTCATTTGCCCAATTTGGTTATCCGGCTGTCAGACAATTTATGTTCGGTATTCAGATGGAATTTTAAAATTTAAAAAAATGAAAAAGTTAATTATATCAGGATTATTCCTTTCTCTGTTAGCAGCAGTTTCGTGCGAAAGAGATTTAGAGCAGTACTCAAATAAAAATACATTATTTGATCATGCATTTCAAACCTCTTCGGATTACAGGTTGGCATTAGATGGTGTTTATGATGCGATGAAAGATTTTTTCTCAGGTGATAATGGGAACCAGAATATTATGGCAGATATAACATCAGATAATTTAATTCAGAGTCCTTCAGGCAGGTCATCCAATAATAGAGCCTGGATTTTAGAATTTGGTCCGGATGATGGTCAGACAACGGCCCTTTACAGTGTTGCATATCAGGCAATTTCAAAAGCTAATTTTGTGCTTGAAAATCTGAATAAAGGGATTCTGTCTCCTGCAGATGCCCTGAAAGTTGAGGCGGAAGCAAGAGCATTAAGGGGAATTATCCATTTTGATCTTGTGAGAGCCTATTGCAAAATACCTACTCAGTCTGCGGATGCCAATAGTTCTTTAGGAATAGCATACATGGTAACTACCTCCAATAACCCGGTAACAAGAAATCTGACGGTAACTCAGGTTTACGATAAAATTATAGAAGATCTGGAATTCGCCAAAGCTAATCTTCCCAAATCAAATGATACTGCTGCACCATTTACGAGAGGCAGGCTTAATACAGCTGCGGTAGCAGGCCTGCTATCAAGAGTATATCTGTACAGAGGGGATAATGCAAAAGCGCTTCAGTCTGCAGAAGAATCCATTGCTCTGGCACCAAGCGTAGGGTCGATTGATAACTTCCCTTCAGTCTGGAACAATACCAATCAGGACGGAACCTTGTTTGAAATACTGAACTCTGATGCAGAAAAAGTGACAGTAGGGGTATCCTATAATCAGATTGTGGGCGGATCTATTAAATCAGAATTTGTAGTTTATAAAGACTTTTATGATATGTATACGAGTAAAGATATCAGAAAAAGTGCTTATTTCCAGGTGAGTGCCTATTCAGGTCAAAGTTATATAAACGTTATAAAATATAATACCAGAGGATCTTTGCCGAACGTTGTAAATTATAAATATCTAAGAACAGCAGAGGTTTATCTTAATGGTGCTGAAGCTGCTTATCCTTCTAACCCTGCCAGAGCGCTGGTATTGCTCAATATTCTTAGGAAATCCAGATACTCAGATTATATTCCTCTTAATATTACAGGAACGGCATTGTGGAATGAAATTCAGAAAGAAAGAAGATTGGAGCTTATGGGAGAAAATGACAGATGGTACACCCTTAAGAGATTAAACCTTGGCCTGACAAGACCTAATCTGGGAGCTTTAAGTACCGGAGGAGGAGCGCCTGCTCCATCACTTACCTTGTCTTCTTCAAGCTACAAATGGCAATGGCCTATCCCATTAGGAGCAATTAACATTAATTCATCTATACAGCAGAACGAAGGTTATTGATACAAAATGAAAGTTGAATAAGCGAACATAGAATATAAGGATTGCCACAGAAGGAAGGGTCTTGATTATTCAAGGAATATATCAACTTTTTTAAAACTTTTGGGAATAATTCGTGTTCGAATATAAGCCATACTAGGGCATTTTTTTATTACTACTTCGGTTCTATTATTTTATGAATAATTATAAAACGGATAGGAAACTTTAGAAAATATTCCTGAAAAATCAAAAGATCTCAACAGATTGAGAGATATACTTCGTTAACATTTTTTTTATATTAATCAACATGAGCCCCTTTGAAAAAGAGGGGTTTCATGCTTTTATGAATGTAATTTTTATATAAAAATTAAGAAAATAGACCATTTTTTTCTCCATTTTACTAAAATTAACTAACTGGTTTGTTTTAATTTTTTAGCTAAAAATCTGTTTTGACTTTATTTTTTTAACCTATTATTTATTATTGATGTAAATTGATTTTAATTTTTAAATTTATTAAAATTCCGTTAATGTATAAATTGAGTTATTTTTTGTTAATTTTTTAAATACAATTAAAATAATTCTCTATCATTTTTTAAGTATGAGTGTGAATCTCTCCTTTCTGTAAGCCTGTTTTCAGAGTTTAAGGAATTGATGTTCCAGATATTTATTGACATATTTGTCACTTGAATATATTAAAATCTGTTAATATGAATGTGAAGTTACATGTATTAAGTGCAGGAGCTTTGTTTTTTTTAGGACAAGCTGCTTTTGCACAAAAATCTAAGAATGATTCTGTTCTGAAGGAGAATAAGATCGATGAGGTAATCGTTACTGGATACCAGAAGAAAAAAGCAGATGAAATTACCCAGGCTCAGGCTGTTGTTGGGGGTGACGAAATCAGAAGAAACTCTCCTACAACATCTATTGGTAACTCTTTACAGGGTAGAGCTTCAGGGGTATTTGTACAAAGTACTACTGGGCAGCCAGGTGCTGCTGCTACCATTCAGGTAAGAGGTATTGCCGGTGTTGGTGGTTCTTCAGAGCCTACTTATGTAGTAAATGGTATGTATATGACTGCAAGACAGTTTAGTGCAATCAACCCTGCAGACGTAGAGTCTATTTCAATTCTTAAAGATGCAGCTGCTACAGCACAGTATGGTGCGAGAGGAGCAAATGGGGTAGTAGTAGTAACTACTAAAGCCGGAAAAGCTGGGAAAACTCACTACTCATTTGAAACTAAGTTTGGTTTCAGTGAAAAGCTGAGAGACAAAAATTATACCATGATGAATTCTAGGGAGTTGATGGATTTCCAGAATCAATTAGGGTACCTTGGTTTTAAACCAAGATCTCAACAGGAAATGGATGCACTTGCTGCCTATGATCACAACTGGCAAAAAGATCTATTGAAGCCTTCAAGCATTCAGTCTTACTTATTCAGTGCACAAGGAGGTTCTAGAGAAAGTACTTTCTATTACTCTTTAGGATATGACTCTGATAACGGGATTATCAGAGATATCGACGGACTTAAGAGATATACAGGTAACTTTGGATTTACCAATAAACTGAGCGAAAAACTAAACGTAGGGATTAACCTAGGTGTTCAGTATCAGGAAACTCAGAATTTCAGAGACAGAAATAATACGCAGAACCCATTTGGAGCAATGTATAAATATGCTCCATATGAGCCGGTTTATAACGCGGATGGAAGTTATAATCAGACCATGAGAGCTGGTTCTAATGTTGTTGAGCAGATCCGTAACTATAGATTAGATGATCAGAGACTAAGAATTCCGGTAACTTTATTCGCAGAATATAAAATTATCGATGGTCTGAAGTTTAAAACAAACTTTAACGGACTTTTCGATTGGTACATGGGAACTCAATGGTTGAAGAAAGGTTCAAACCTGGATATCACAGTGAACAAAGTTCCTACAGGTTCATTGAACAAAAATTCATTCTATACATTTAACTACACTTGGAATAACTCCATTAACTATAAAAAATCATACGGAAGCCACAACTTTGATTTCTTAGGATTTATCGAATATAACGATAACTACAACGAAACAATGAATGGTGGGGCTTACGGATTGAAATCTCCGGTAATCAATGTTCCATCTATCACAACTCCTTCCGACAGAAATACATTTACTGGAGTTAAAGTAAGAAACACTTTATTCAGTTTAGCAGGTTTACTAAACTATGATTATGAAGGTAGATATTTGGTAACAGGATCATTGAGAAGAGATGCTTCATCAAGATTTGGTGCCAATAACCAAAGTGGTGTTTTCTGGTCTGCTAGTGCAGCTTGGAATATCGCGAAGGAAGACTTCATGAAAGGTGGGTTTATTAATGATTTAAAGCTTAGAGGATCTTACGGTACAACAGGTAATGATGGTACTTTACCAGACTACTACAATGTTAATAATATCAGCTATGGTTTATATGGTGCTAATGGTACTTCATATCCTGGTACATCTTCACAAGGGTATTATATTATTGGTAACAGCAATCTTAAATGGGAATCTAACGCGATTACCAACTTAGGGGTAGATTTCACAATGTGGAACAGAAGAATCCGTGGATCCGTTGAAGTTTACAAAAATAAGAGAAAAGATTTCGTACAGCTTGTACCTTTGGACAAACAGGAAGGAGGATACTACCAGTATATCAATGCGGGAGACATGTCTCAGAAAGGTCTTGAAGTAGAGCTTAGCGTAGATGTAATCAAGAAGAAAGATTTCAACTGGAACTTACATGCTAATATCTCATTCCAGAAATCAATTCTTGATAAGCTAGCAGACGGTCAAACAGAAAGAAACTTAGGAGATACTTATTTAAAAGTAGGAGAAACTCCATATGTATTCTATAATGTTAGATTTGCCGGAGTTGATCCAAGCAATGGAAAAGCATTATATTATGATAAAGCAGGAAATGTTACTGATGTTTACAGTGCATCAAATGCAGTTCCTCTTACTGATAAATCTCCATTCCCAAAAAGTTTTGGTGGATTCGGAACTACAGTTCAATACAAAGGACTTGATTTCAGTGCAGATTTCACATTTAAGTTAGGTGGGTATACTTATAACAACATGTACGCTGCTGCTGTGGATCCAACGTTGGCTGTTGCAGGTAGAAATATGGCTCAGGCTGCTGCTCAGGTTTGGCAAAACCCTGGAGATACAGGAGTATTCCAGAAAGTTGACTCAAACGGTATGCGTGATTCTGATCAGTGGATTGAAAAATCAGATTACCTAAGATTAAGATCACTTACATTAGGATATACATTTGATAAAGCATTCCTTGGTGACAAATCACCAATCAATAAGCTTAGAGCATATGTACAGGGACAAAACTTATTTACAGTGACTAAATTCCACGGAGAACCTGAAGTTTCAGTAGGATCTGGTGAATCTACAGCATTGTTTGTTCCAGGAGCATATAACCTTTATACTTACCCTGCTGTAAGAACAATCTTGGTAGGACTGCAATTAGAATTTTAATATTGAATAGCTTTATGAAAAAGAATATAATAAAAATAAGTTTAGCTGCGTTAACTGCCTTTGTTACGTTAACGTCTTGCGACAGAAATCTAGATCAAATCTCGTCAATCAATGAAGATCAGGAGCAGGCAATGACCAGACCTGAGACCTTCAGACAAGCTATGGATGGTGCCTATACAGCTCTTAAAGGAGCTGGTTATTATACTAGTGATACAGGAAACCAGCTTATCATGGGGGATCTTACCACTGATAACCTAGTTCGTACTACCACAGGAAGAAATACCAACTTTGCGGCATCAAACTTCGAATTCTCATCAGATAATTCACAGACAACAGGATTGTATACTGCTGCTTATCTTGTGATCAGCAGAGCTAACTTTGTTTTGAAATATATCAATAACGGAGTATTATCTGGAACACAGAAAACAAATTTGGAAGCTGAAGCAAGAGCATTAAGAGCAATAGCTCATTTTGATATTGTAAGAGCATATTCCCAAATTCCAACTCAATCTGCAGGTGCTAAAAATACAATCGGAATTTATTATTCAGAGACCTATTCTCCTCTAAATAATACTTCATCCAGAAATCTTACTGTTGATCAGGTATATGATAAAGTGATAGCAGATTTATTATTTGCTGCTGATAATATTACTCAAAATGATGCTGATAAAGGAAGATTGAGCAAAGCTGCTATATATGGATTATTGTCAAGAGTAAACCTTTATAGAGGAGACTATGCTAACACAATCAAATATGGTGAATTGGCATTGGGAATTTCTTCAAGTGTTACTCAGAAATCAAATTTTTATAAGATTTGGAAAGAAAAAGAAGGAGATATTAATGATGGAGTTTTATTCCAGGTATCGAATTCCGCAGCTGAGCAAAATACAGTAGGAGTTGCTTACAATCAAGCTGTTCCTGCATTAAGATCAGAATTTGTTGTAGATTATGATTTATATACAGCATATACAGATAATGATGTAAGAAAATCTGCTTATTTTACTACTGATATATATAGTAAACAAAAGTATAACCACGTTACAAAATACTCAGGTATCACTGGTTTGCCATCTAACATCGTTCCGGTAAGATATTTAAGAGGAGCAGAAGTGTTGCTAAACGTTGCTGAAGCATATTACAGAACGGGTAATGGTGCACAGGCTTTAGTTCTTTTAAATAAATTGAGAACTGAAAGATATACTGTATTTACTCCTGGTACAGAAACAGGACAGGCTCTTTTAGATGCTATCCTGAAAGAAAGAAGACTGGAGCTTGCATTTGAAAATGACAGATGGTATACATTGAAGAGATTAAATCTTCCTGTTCAGAGATCAGGTAAAGGAGATCTTTTTGACGGTACGGGTACACCTTCTGTAGCACAGACGCTTGCAGCCGGAAGCTTCAAATGGCAGTGGCCAATTCCTATTTCTGCTATTCAGGCTAACCCGAACATTAAGCAGAATGATCAGTATTAATAATTAAAATTTAATTTTTAATAATATAGATGAAGAGCCCTATTCAATAGGGCTCTTTTTTATTGATATTTTATAGATAAGTTATCTCATTACCATACGATCCTGGTAACTTTTCGGAGTTATTCCTTCCAGTTGCTTAAATACCCTTGTGAAATAGTTGGTATCTGAAAAACCTGTTTGAAAAGCAGTTTCCTTAATGCTGGTCTGGCTGGCCAGTAATTCTTTTGCTCTGGTAATTCGTTCCTGTAAAATAAAATCATTCGGGGAAGTTCCCAACTCATCTTTGAACATTTTAAAGAAATTAGACTTGCTTA
>CBFQYI010000241.1:0-7012 GCA_965720825.1 uncultured Chryseobacterium sp.
AGTTGTTCCTACTTTTTTATAACGTACTTTATAAGTTGCTCCGGTATAAGACATCCATGATACGCTTGCAGAAGACACCGTGATATTACTCACGACTACGTTCGTTGGAGCAGCACTGCTACATGCAGATAGAGGTGCAATACTAACAGGTCCTACCGCATAGAAAATATTTCCTATTGAAGAAATTCTCACTTTAATAGTCTGACCGTTCAATGAAGAAGGGAATGTAAAGTTTTCAGTTCCGTCATTAGGTGTAGATGCTGATAGTACAGTCCAGGTTGTTCCGTTATCTGTAGTATAGTCAATCTTTACGTTAGCAACATTATAAGGAGCTGCATTGGTATTGGCAACAATCCACTGAACTGGAGTTGGCGTATTCACATCAGCATATTGGTTCGCTAATCTGAAAGGTCCGTTATCTCCTACAACAACCGTCTGAACTTTAAAAGCAGATTGTTGTTGAGCTACATTGGAATTATTATCTCTTACAGTTAATGCAAAATTTGTAGTTCTTGCTGTAGTAGATACCGCCTCCCAAGTATTGTTTGCATTATTTAATACTCCGTTCATTACTGATGTAAATTTCGGGAAGTATCTTGTAGGGTTTGTACTTGGAGCAGCAGATCTGAATGAAGCTCCCGACATTGTATTTCCTAAGTTAAACTTATTAATAGAAACTGATGCATCATCAACTTCTTCCCAAGAATAAGTCATTGGGTCATTTTCAGCATCTGTAGCACTACCTGTTAAAACAAAAGCTGTTGCTTTAGGTATAGTATAAGTTGGCAGATCCGTAATTACCGGTGGATTATTGGTAATTGTAGTTTCTACATCACAAGTTTTTGCAATTAAATTAGCCTGAACCTGACCAATACTAGCTTTATGGAAATAAGGATCTGAATTAGCCTGAATATCTGTATTTGGACCAGTAATACCTGCATATCCCATAATGGTAGATCCTGAACCTGGTTCCATATTTACTCCACTTCCTTCAATATTATGAGAGAAAGTATGGTTAGCTCCTAACTGGTGACCCATTTCATGAGCTACATAGTCGATATCAAAGCTATCGCCTGATGGAATTCCGTTTGCCGGAGAAGTAAATCCTGAACCTTTTCCTTTAGGAGCTGAAGTTGTAGGATTAATACATACACATCCGATACATCCGGCGTTTCCTCCACCTCCTGATTTACCGAATAAATGTCCGATATCATAGTTTTCACTTCCTACATTATTTGATAAAGCCGTTTGTAGCTGTGTATTCCACGCTCCCCCCGCTCCTGTATTAGCAGCAGAATATGGATCCGTAGCAGGATCAATATAAATTACATTGGGAAAATTCTGTAGATTCAAATGCAATGCAAAATCTTTCTCGAAAACCCCATTTACTCTAGTTAGAGTATTATTGATAGCAACAAGAGCAGGAGCTCTTTTCTGATCATCTGTAGCAGTAGCAGGTACACCGGCAAGTCCCATAAAGTATTGCGTGTACTCACCCGTAACAGACATTGCCAGTCTCATTGTTCTGTATTTCTTATCAGAACTTTTGTTAAAAGTTGTTGGCTGATTAGTGAACGACTGTCCGTTTTTTAATAAAGCATCTATTTCCTTCTTAGCAACAGGAGATTCTTCTGTAGAACACAAGAAACCGTTCTTTTCCTTTTTTGTTTTAGGATGAACAGCATACACTGTTTTGTCTGCGGAAGCAGGGTCAATAAATTCATATTTATCTCCATGGATAATCATTGACTGAAAATCATTAGGAGCGATACTGAATCTTAAGTATTTGGTAGGGTCTTCTACACTTGTTCCAACATAAGATCCTAATTCATACTTGTCTGCCAGTTCTTTTACAACTACTGGAAAACTGTATACATTAAACCTTTCAATCTTCCCACTCATTGTAGGAAGAGAAATTACTACAGGAGTGGAACTTGTTCCCATTTCCTGTGCATTCTTCAGCTGAGATCTCAGTAAGTTCAGGTCCAGTTTATAGTACCCGTTACCTCTTACATTAGATTGATCTACTCTAAATCCTGTACTTCTTTTGTTATCGTCTCCTTTTTTAAGAGAAGTTGGTGTCCATTGCCCGAACACTGCCCCTCCTATACAAGTTAACATTAAAGCAGTAAATACTCTTTTCATAAATTAAAACACAATTATAATTTCCGCCAAATATAACTATTTTACAACTCACACAGATAAAATAAGTTAATATTTTTTAATATTATACACCCAACAAGTATATTCATTAAAAAAAATACAAAACAAAGAGTAAGATTAAGTTTATATTTTATATATTGTATAAGTTTAGAATTATCATTTATAAAAATTATAATTGGTATTCATTAAAAAAAACACAAACTTTAGAATAATCTAAAGTTTGTGTTTTATATATTTTAAAAGTTAAGGAATACTATTTCTAGAACTTATAAGCAATATTCCATGCAAATCCCATATTAAACTTTGAAGAGCTTTTTCCAAAACCGGGAACAATCATAGGAGTGATATCATCCTGTTTCGAAGTGTACACCATATATCTTGGCTGAAGATTCACATCTACATAAAAATTGGAACTGAATAACTGCACTCTTCCTCCTATAGTTCCTTCCAACCAGAAAGAAGACTGTGAGGATGATGGAAATGCCTCAGAGGAGTTACTTCCCCCAAATCCACGAACAGGAACAGCCATATATTCCTGATTATAGAAAGACCCGGCAACTTTTCCACCGGCATAAAATCCGTTGAATTCATTTTCCGCATCTTTTGCCAGCATATAGAATGCTCCTAACTTAACGAAAGGACCGTTTGCCTTGGCATCATAGCCATTCTTCTGATATACATTTTTCTCAAAACCGGCTTCTGCAATAGCATGAACATTTCCTTTGATCTTTGAGGAAATAAATCCCTGATACAGTTTTCTATCCGAAAAAAATCCGGCTCCGGTATTCAATACATCAAGGCCAACCATAAAATTAGGTTCATATTTTTCGTGAACCTTCTTCTCTGCTTCCTTTTTTTTATCTTGTGCCCAGCTTATTATTCCAAATAAACTAAAAAGAAAGGTAAAGATTAGTCTTGTCTTCATTCTCTATTTGATTTTGTCCGACCTCCACTTTCTGAACAGGATCCGGAGTTACTAATTCTGAAGTTAAATTCTCGTAATACTTTTTGATTCCGCATCCCGGAGATACATAGGTTGACTTTGTAGTATATTTAATCCTTACTTTAGATTCCGCTCCCTTTTTGGTAAGTTTGAAATAAACATCTGTGTAAGGTGAGCTGTCTACCCTTAGAGGTATTAACCTGGAATCAGTCTTTACAGCTACTCCCAGATCTACCTTTCCTGCACCATAGTCTACTGCGACATAGAGTGAATCCAGAGTCGTCTCTTTTCCACTATCCATATCTCTGTAGGCCACCTTCATTCTGGGAGTTCCTTCTCCGCTTTCACAAATATCATCATCACCTCCACAGGAAATAAGCATTCCTAAAAAGCAGATCGCTATGAGAAATTTAAAGTACTTCATATTAAGATTTGAAATTCAAATTTAAATAAATTTATTTTTTAATCAGTAATGCAATGTTCTCAACATGGTGTGTCTGCGGGAACATATCTACCGGTAATATCTTTACTAAAGTATAATGATCTTTCATCAAAGCAAGATCTCTCGCCTGTGTTGCTGAATTACAGCTTACATAAACTACTTTTTCAGGTGAAAGCTTAAGAATCTGTTCTACTACCTTCTGATGCATTCCGTCTCTTGGAGGATCTGTGATTAATACATCTGCTTTAGGGTGGTTGGCCATGAATTCATCATTGAAGATATCTTTCATATCTCCACAATAGAATGTTGTATTTGTTAAACCGTTCAATGCAGCATGCTCTATTGCTGCATCTATTGCTTCCTGTACAGATTCTATTCCGATTACCTGTTTTGCATTTCTTGCTACATACTGAGCAATCGTTCCTGTTCCTGTATAAAGGTCATATACTACTTCATCACCTTTCAGATCTGCAAACTCCAATGTTTTTCTGTATAATTCCAACGCCTGTTTGTAGTTGGTCTGGAAGAATGATTTTGGTCCAATCTTAAACTTCAGCCCATCCATTTCTTCCATAAGGTAACCTTCTCCGAAATAAACATTGATGTTTAAATCATAAATAGAGTCATTCTGCTTTGGATTAATAGCATATACCAACGTTTTAATCTGTGGGAATTTTTCTAATAAGAATTCAAAAAGTTTCTCTCTGTTTTCTTTTTCTTCTCTGTAAAGCTGGAAAAGAACCATCCATTCTCCATGAGAGTTCTGTCTCATCATTAAGGTTCTCAAGAAACCTTCCTGATTTCTTACGTCAAAGAAATCCAGGCCAGTATTAACTCCATATTCTTTTACAGCCAGTCTAATAGCATTAGAAGGATCTTCCTGAAGGAAACATTCTTTCAAATCAAGAATTTTGCTCCACATTCCGGGAATATGAAAACCTAAAGCATCTTTACTCCCGAAATTTTCTTCAGAACTGATTTCGTACTGAGTAAGCCATCTTGCATTGGAGAATGAAAACTCCATTTTATTTCTATAAAAATATTGTTCTTCAGATCCTAGGATTGGAACGGTTTCAAACTCATCAATTCCTCCGATTCTTTTAATATTATTATAGACTTCTTCCTGTTTAAAATCAAGCTGTTTTTCATAGCTCATATTCTGCCACTTGCAGCCTCCGCAAGTACCAAAGTGGATACATTTAGGCTCAACTCTGTATGGTGATTTTTCAAGTACTTCAATTGCCTCGCCTTCATAATATTTCGACTTTGCTTTTTTCACTCTCACATTCACAATATCTCCTGGAATTGCGCCTGTTACCATTACGGTTTTACCTTCCTCTGTTTTTCCTATTGCCACACCTTTTGCTCCGGCAGTCAACAATTTTATATTTTCAAGAGTTAGATCTCTTTTTTTCTTCCTACTCATTCTAAAATTTTCTATTTTCCTAATTGAAACTTTTACGTTCCAGTTTGCAAAAATACAATAAAAAAAACCTTATCCGAAGATAAGGTTTCTATACTGTGTTAAAGTTTATTATTTTGTTGGAGCCGGCTGTGGATTTGCTGGCTGTGGCGCTTGCTGCATTGCAGATGGATCAAGCTGTAATTGCGGCTGCATTTGTGCATTTGGATCTACCTTCGGTGCTGAAAGACCGGTTTGTTTATCCAAAATAGTCACTAATTCCTGCTCCCCAAGGTTTACGAAAGATCTGCTGGCAATTTTACCATCTTTATCGATAATTACAAAGCAAGGTAACTTGAACCCGTATACTCCATATTTCTTAGCAATATCAGAGTTCAATCCTCCTTCTCCATAAACATTCACTCCCTGAATTCCTTTTAATAAAGAGTTGCTTGTCTTAATGAATTGATCTTTTGTATCGTCTACGTTTACAAATACAAAATTCATTTTAGACTTATAAAAATTTACCACTTCTTTTAGTACAGGTACTGTAGCTTCGCTGATGTAAGGATTCCATGAAGCATAGAAGAATAACATATAAGGCTTCCCTTTGTTTTCAGAAAGTTGGTACGATTTTCCATCTTGTTTTGCTAATGCTGCTTCAGGAGCTGCTTCTCCGATTTTAAGTCCTGTAATAGCCACCTGCATTTTTAAAAGGTCACTTTTAATGGTAGCATCTTTAATATCTGAATCGATAATCTTTTTAATCTTGTCAATATTGGCAGCCGGACTAGTTGGGTGAATATCAGCTTGTGCCATTACAAATGCAAGAAGATAATCTTTTGCCGTTTGAGATAAATCTTTTTTTGTTTTTAAATACTGAGCGAACATCTCAGAAGTTGTAATCCCTGTTTTTCCTTTGCTGTTTGCTTCCGCATATTTCTGGAAATCCGGAGTCATTTTTACAAGAAGATATTGTCTGTAAAGAGGAATCGTTTTTACCATTCCATCTTTGTCTGTTTCCAGCTGAGTTTCGTAATCTTTGAATGCCTTAGAAGCTTTGAAAGAAGGATTTCCAGACATTGGACCGTGAGACATTTCATAGTTCGCAAGCAAGTTAAGAATGGTTACTTTCACATCGTTTTTCTTCCATTCCAATAGTCCTTTGCTTGGATTATTTTTCTTGGCAAGGTCATCTACATTTTTATTAATATCAGCTTCAATTTTATGCATGCCTTTCAAAAATGCAGCTTCGTCTCCACCCATTAATACAGGTAAATTAACTTTACCTCCATAGTCTGCCAAGAACTTCATACTTGCCGTAAGGAAGTCATTATTCTTTTTAGCATCTCCGGTAATCACATATTCATTTGGGAAAGTTGCTCCGTTTCCTGAGATATTCACTTTTTGGCCACCTTCAAGATAGATCAGGCTTTGTCTGCCAGCGTAATTGATTACGTACATTCCATCTTTAGGAGCATCAAAATTTCCTGAAAAGTTTCCGTCTTTATCAAGACCTATATTAATCAAAGGCAGGGTTCCTACTCCTGAAGCTTCTACAAATTCAATTCTTTCTAATGGTGAGCTTCCAGTAATTTTTCCTTTTACTTCTACTTTTTTTGAACAAGACATCACAAAGAATGTGATGATAAACAATAAAAGATATTTTTTCATTTCAATTTTTAATATTACACAAAAATACGCTTTTTAGGGCTTGCTAATTCACTCTAATTATTTTTTTTAAAAATTTTACTATTACCATTCAAAAGGGGATATTCCAATTATTGAATGCTATCTTTTTGATGGCAAAAGTATTTGAAAGTTTTTTAGAAAAACGATTCAACGATCCTCCAAATATATACTTAATAAATAAAGAATAACGAAGATCTGTCAATAAGTTAACAAACTTTAACAAATCATGTTTTTCATAAAAAAATCGCCTCCAAAAATGAAGGCGATTTTTTATGTATTTGAATCAATTCTATCCTTGATCTACTAGAGCAGCCATGTACTCTCTGTTCATTCTTGCAATGTTTTCAAGAGAAATTCCTTTTGGACATTC
>CBFQYI010000242.1:0-6974 GCA_965720825.1 uncultured Chryseobacterium sp.
TAGGTACTTAATTTTTTAGCATATTTATTTGCAAGTTAACATAGAACGTTTAAATTATATTCCAATTTTTACATCATTCTTCAATTTTGGATTTTCCGAAACATACAAAAGTTTACAAATATGCAACTTTTGTTTTTTTGTTTTCTTCCAAGATGAACGAAATATTAACTAAAACAGTCCTGTTTTAAGGAAATTTCTATTTTTGTTATTTTCTGGAAAAATTTGTGAAAAGTATTGAAATAGTGAATTTAAACCTTGTTTGAAACTATTTTTAAAGGTTGTCATTAATGACTTTAAAAGTAAAATAAGCGTAACAAACAGCGCTTATTTGTTAAACAATACTTAATACAAAATATTTATATATATTAAAATTATTAGCTTGATTTGCATAAAAAATTTAATATATGTAAAAATGAAAACAAAATTAGAGAAATTACTTACCCTTGTTTTTGTCTGTTTCATAGTCTTTGTTTCAGCGCAAAAACAGTTAATTATAGGAACTGTTCTTGACGACAGCCAGCCTCTCCCCGGGGCCACAGTCAAAATAAAAGGCTTATCTAAAAATATAACGACTGATATTGAAGGAAAATTTACCATCAACGATATTAAAGAAGGCCAATACATTTTACAAATCAGCTATATAGGATACGAATCTTCAGATATCAATGTAGATCTTAAACCGGAACAAACGGTTGATCTGGGAATCATCAGACTTTCCCAGCCCCGAAAAAACATTGATGAAGTTGTCGTTACCGGAACATTAAAAAATACGGAAGCAAGAGCTTTAAACCTTCAGAAAAATGCCATCAACATTACCAATGTAATTGCCTCAGACGGGATCGGAAAGCTACCGGACAGAAATGCAGCAGAAACGGTGCAGCGTGTACAGGGAGTTTCTATTGAAAGAGACCAGGGAGAAGGAAGGTTTGTTTCCCTGAGAGGACTTCCTCCATTCTGGGCATCCACAACCATCAATGGAAACAGGCTTCCCACTGCCGAGGAAGAAACGACTTCCAGAGCAACAGCATTCGATTTCTTTCCTACAGAACTGATCTCCTATGTACATGTAAACAAGTCTTTTACCCCAGATATGGAAGCTGACGGAATAGGCGGCGGTGTTAATTTTATCACCAAAACTCCACCGATGAAAACAGAGTTCAAAGCCACTGTAGGAAGCGGTTACAATGCAAAATCTGATAAAGGCGTTTACAACCTTGGATTTTTGTATGGAGGAAGAACGAAGGATAAAAAATTCGGGTATCTATTTAACTTTGCCCATTTCATCAGAAACTGGTCTACAGATAATTTTGAGGCAAGAAGAAGTGGTGATGAGGGAGTTTTCAGATTGGAACTTCGTGATTATAACGGAGTAAGAAAAACAACAGGAATCAATACCGCTTTTGAATATGTGTTGTCTCCAAAAACAACCTTCTATTTAAAAGGAATGTATGGTACTTTATCAGATGATGAAACCCATTATAAACACAGAATCCGTTTTGATAAATTCAGCAGTGTCAACAATACGGCAAGAGTGGAGCTTCAGAATATCCATAACTTACTGATTACAGAGCTTACTTCTGTTTCTTTGGGAGCAGTTCATCAATTAAATAAAGGAAAAATCGACTGGGATTTATCTTATTATGACAATAAGTTCAAATATGGAAATATCCCTGATCAACAGAACAATTCTTATTATGTCATCAAGTACACTCAATCTGGTGTAGGCATCAATCCTGATTATATTTCCAATCATGGAAATGGTCCCAGAGCCTATTGGAAAGCTGACGGTGGTAAATTAGATTATAAAAATCCTGATGCATTGTTTGGTTTTTACAGTGATCCGAACTTTAAAATGGATGCTTCTCAGATGAGATTTACAGATCTTGAATTTTATAAAGTTTTTGTAGAGGAAAAGGATAAAATTGTAGCGGCTTTCAACCATGAGATCAATGCTTCTGATAAACTGACTTTAAAATATGGTTTTAAATACAGAGATAAAGAACGTAATGCAAGATTCTCTGATATTTTCTACAACTGGAGCAGCGGGACAGCACCTCTTTTGTCTGATTATTCTCAATATATCACGACACAGCCTAATGGGCCGAAATATTTAAGTGAAATGAATGCCCATATCGGTAATACTTTTGGGCCAGTACTTTCAACCCAGGGAATGAATCAGTTTTGGTATGACAATCAAGGAAATTTAAAAATCAATACTGTTGATTCTGAGGCATTGGAATACAATAAAGCATTAGGAAGAAACTTTGATGTATTTGAAAAACATGCGGATGCTTACGGGATGGCAACCTATAAACTGAATGATAAAATCATCATTTTAGGAGGAATCAGATTATCCAATACCAATACCAATACCAAAGTAAGAGGTTACAGTATGAATGATAACGTCCTGACTCCGGTAGAAAACACAAAAAACTACCTGGCGGTTCTTCCGATGATTCATTTAAAATATACGTTGAACGATAAAACTAATCTTCGTTTTGCTGCCACAAGAACTTTTTCAAGACCGAATTTTGGTGATCTGACTCCGGGAGGAACTTATATTGAAGCAGATAACGAGTTTAAAGGTGGAAACCCAAATCTTAATCCTACCTATTCTTTGAATTTTGATTTGATGGGAGAATATTATTTTTCCAATGTAGGGATTCTGAGTGGCGGTGTTTTCTATAAATCTATTACTGATCCTATTTTCCAGGACTCTTTTATCGGAAACTATAACGGAATCAATGGCGTACAATTTACAGCTCCTAATAATGGAAAAGCAGCATGGCTGGGAGGAGTTGAATTGGGAATTAACAAAAGATTTGATTTCCTTCCTGGACTTTTACAGCACTTCGGAGTGCAATTGAATGCAACGTTCATGACTTCTGAAATGGAAAAGCCAAGCGGAAGAACGGTTGCACTTCCCTACCAGGCAAAGGAGCTGTATAATGCACAGCTTTTCTTTGAAAAAAAAGGATTCAATGCAAGATTGGCTTACAACTACAAAGGAAAATATGCCGTAGAATATGCCGAAGAGGACATCAATGATTCTTATTATGGCAAATACAGCAATCTGGACTTCGGAGGTTCTTATCAATTTACGAAATACCTGACTTTGTATGCGGATGTGAACAATATTCTGAACAAACCTCTGATCTATCACTTCGGTAAAAGCGAAGACCGTCCGGAACAGGTGGAATATTACGGAGTACGATTCAATCTTGGAATAAAACTGAACTTCTAAACCATTACCATGGCCAGAACCATCAATAAAAAAACATTAGTAACACTGAAGGCCGCATTTGCTGCTTTCGGTGTTTACTTCTGCATGTACGGTTTCAGGAAACCTTTTACCGTAGCTTCCTTCGAAGGGCTTTCCTATTTCGGAGTAGATTATAAGATTCTGATTATCATTGCCCAGGCTGTAGGATATTTTATCTCCAAATTCATCGGGATCAAATTTATTTCGGAACTGAAACCTCAGAAAAGAATCACTTATCTCTTTACGTTCATTGCCATTGCTGAGCTTGCCTTATTAGGATTTGCGGCCGTTCCTGCTCCTTACAATATTCTGTTTATGTTCATCAATGGTATTCCTTTGGGAATGATCTGGGGAATTGTTTTCTCCTATATTGAAGGACGTAAAACTACAGAAATCATCGGATTATTTTTATGTTCAAGCTTTGTAGTTTCTTCAGGATTTACAAAATCGGTGGGAAAATTTCTGATGGATACTTTTTCGGTTTCAGAATTTTGGATGCCTTTTTCAGCAGGACTTGTTTTCATAATTCCTCTGATTCTTGTCGGACTCTTGCTTGAAAGGATTCCCAAGCCTTCAGACGAAGATATTTTGCTAAAAAACAAGAGACAACCGTTGAATGGTGCAGAAAGAAAAGCACTGATCCAACAGTTTTTTGTTCCCATCGTGTGTATCATCTTTTTATATATCAGCTTAACAGTTTTAAGGGATTTCAGAGATAATTTCAACCGTGAGATCTGGGACGGACTGAATTTTACTTTTGACAGTTCTATTTTCACTTTAACGGAAATTCCTATTGCGGTAATGGTTCTGGTGATTTTAAGCTTTATGGTAAAAGTCAAAAACAATAAAAAGGCATTTACTTATTATCATTACATTCTTTTTGCGGGAATTCTTACAGTAGGACTTTCTACCTATCTGTTTCAACAAGGTTCTCTGTCACCTTTTTTATGGATGACGATTTCCGGTTTCGGAATGTATATCTGCTATATTCCTTTTAACGGAATCTATTTTGACCGGATGATCGCAGCATTTGAAATCAAGGGAAATGTAGGTTTCCTGATTTATATTGTAGATTCCTTCGGTTATCTGGGAAGTGTTCTGATTCTTTTGTATAAAAACTTCGGTTCGGCTCAGACTTCGTGGTTACATTTTTATATCAACTTAAATTATATCATCACCATAGCGGTTTTCGTTCTTTCGGTGATTGCTTTTCTGGCATTCAGAAAAAAGTCAAAACCCAAATCTAATTCTAATCAATTCATCAATTTCGATACGTCGAAAATTTTATAAATTATAGTACAATGACAACAAAATTTGATTTAATCGTTGTAGGAGGCGGAATTTTAGGAACATTCCACGCTTATCATGCGCTGAAGAAAAATCTTAAAGTAGCTTTACTGGAAAGAAATTCCGTTCCTCAAGGAGCTACGGTAAGGAATTTCGGACAGGTAGTACCCTCCGGAATGGATCTTAAATGGCAGAATTTCGGAAGAGAAAGCCTTGCCATATACAATGAACTTCATGATCAGGCAGACCTTACCATCAGGCAAAATGGCTCCATCTATATTGCTTCAAATGATGAAGAGCTTCAATTGATTGAAGAGCTATATGAAATCAACAGAAATAATGATTATGAATCTGTTTTATTATCCAAAAATGACTGTATTAAGAAATTTGACGGGCTTCGTTCTGACTACTGCAAAGGAGGACTCTTTTTCCCGCAGGAACTTTCAGTAGATTCTGCAGATATGATTGTAAAGCTTCATAAGTTGCTTCAGGAAAAAATGGGATTACAGATTTTCTATAATACAACGGTACTGGAAACCCATGAAGATGATCAGAAATGTATAGCGGTAACTGCAGACGGAACAGAATTCAATGCTTCTAAAATCATGATCTGTGGCGGACATGAGTTCAAAACTTTATATCCTAAAGTATTCAATGACAGTGATCTGGAAGTGAGTAAACTTCAGATGCTTCAGACCAAACCACAGGGAATCTATTCGCTTCAGGGAAATATCCTTACAGGGCTTTCTGTGAGAAGGTATGAATCTTTCAGCGAGTGTCCTTCTTTTCAGAAAATCAAAGCCTTAGAAGATCCTAACTCGTTTGAGAAGAAATATGGAGTTCATATTTTATTCAAACAAGCTCTTGATGGTTCTGTAATCATAGGAGATTCTCACGAATATGCAGATGCCAAAAATGCAGATGATCTTGGGTATGACCTTAATATGGAGATTGATGAATTCATGATTCATGAGGCTAAGAAAATCATTGATCTTCCTACGTATGAAATTCAGAGACGATGGTTCGGAATCTATTCTCAGTGCAAAACAAAAGATATTTTTGAGCACAGCCCTTCTGCCAATATTCATATTGTAACAGGGATCGGAGGAAAAGGAATGACCGGAAGCGGTGGCTTTTCTAAGTTTAATATTGAAAAAATTTACGCATAAAATTGAAATGAAAAATATAGAATTATTAGTTCTGGATATGGCCGGAACAACGATTGATGAGGATAATGTAGTCTACAAAACACTTACCAGTGCCGTGAATGATTATGGCTACAAAGTAAGCCTGGAAAAAGTATTATCCAGCTGTGCCGGAATGGAAAAACTGGAAGCTATCACAAGTCTTTTAAAGGAAATCAATGGAAATGAAGAGGATGCGCCTGCTATTTTTGAGAATTTTTCTGATCAGCTGAAAGAATCTTATCAAAATCTGGATGTAAAACCCATTAACGGAACGGAAGATTTCTTATTGAATATGAAAGCTCAAAACAAGAAAATCGTTTTGAATACAGGCTATACCGCAGAAATCGCTCAACAGCTTTTAGATAAACTCAACTGGAAGGAAAATATTCATTTTGATGCTTTGATTACGGCGGATGATGTTTCAGAAAGCCGTCCAAGCCCTGAGATGATTCATCTTGCGATGAAGAAATTTAATATCACTGAAGCCAGTAAAGTTTTAAAAGCGGGAGATTCGGTGATTGATATTGAAGAGGGCAAAAATGCAGGCTGTGGATTAACAGTTGCTGTACTTTCCGGAGCTCAGAGTAAATCAGAGCTTGAAAAGGCAGCTCCCGATTATATTCTGAATACCATTTCGGAAGCTGAAGGTATTCTTTAAATACTTCTTTTTCAACTTATTTTTTTAATACTTCTTGACACAAATGTTTTCATGGTTTTTCTATTGAAAATGTTTGTGTTTTTACCACCCCGTCAAAAATTCTTTGAATTTTCGCCACCCCTCCGGAGGAGGGGAATGTAGTACGGATCATTTAATATTTGTTATGACCTAAACTTCCGACAAGCCTTTTTGAACTCTCTATTCCCAAAGCCCGGAACTTAAAATAAAAGACATTCTCTTTTGTGACTTTTGTGGTTAGCATTCAATTTTTTTTCGTGATCTTTTTAATTATCAATTAATTAACTTTCCGTTCACGAATGTTTACAAATAGTAAACTAATTTTACAATAGTTAAAAATAAATTACTATTTGTAAACTTTCTATATTTAAAAAACTCTTTTTCCCTATGAAAACAAAACTATTCTCAATGGCTGTTGTCATGAGCTGTTTCCTTGGAGCTCAGACTAAAAAAGTCCTTTTTATTGGTATTGACGGATGCCGTGCAGATGTCATGATGTCTATCCCAACTCCCAACATACAGAACCTCATCAGTCAGTCCATTTATTCTATTGACGGGCTTT
>CBFQYI010000243.1:0-6946 GCA_965720825.1 uncultured Chryseobacterium sp.
TCCGATAGTTTCCGCTGCGATGGACACTGTTACTGAAGCTGATCTGGCTATTGCTTTAGCAAGAGTTGGAGGGTTAGGATTTATCCACAAAAACATGACAATCGCTGAGCAGGCAGCTCAGGTAAACCGTGTAAAACGTTCCGAAAACGGAATGATCTCTGATCCGGTTACTCTATCTAAAGATCATACTCTAGGTGAAGCTAGAGATCTTATGTCAAGATATAAGATTTCAGGTCTTCCCGTAGTAGATCCTGATAATGTACTGATCGGAATTATTACCAACAGAGATGTAAAATATCAGGAAAATCTTGATATGAAAGTAGAAGAGATCATGACCAAAGAAAACCTGATCACTTCAGACAAAGATACCAATCTTGAAAAGGCAAAAGAAATCCTTCTTAAGAACAGAGTTGAAAAACTTCCTATCGTAGATAAAGATAACAAACTTGTAGGTTTAATTACCATCAAGGATATTGATAATCAGTTGGAGTATCCTAATGCCAATAAAGATGAAAATGGCCGTCTTATTGTAGGAGCAGGAGTAGGAGTAGGAGAAGATACATTAACGAGAATTGAGGCTTTAGTACAGGCAGGAGTTGATATCGTAGCGATCGATTCTGCACATGGTCATTCTAAAGGAGTTTTAGATAAAATTTCAGAAATCAGAAAAGCATATCCTAACCTTGATATTGTGGGAGGGAATATTGTAACAGCAGATGCCGCAAAAGATCTTATTGCAGCAGGAGCAAACGTATTGAAAGTAGGAGTAGGTCCAGGATCTATCTGTACAACCAGAGTAGTTGCAGGAGTAGGAGTTCCTCAGCTGTCTGCCATCTATAACGTTTATGAATATGCTAAATCTCAAAATGTAGCAGTAATTGGCGACGGAGGGATCAAACTTTCCGGAGATATTGTAAAAGCTATTGCTAGTGGTGCAGGTGCTGTAATGTTAGGTTCACTTTTAGCAGGTACAGATGAGGCTCCGGGAGAAGAAATTATCTTCCAGGGAAGAAAATTCAAATCTTACCAGGGAATGGGAAGTCTTTCAGCAATGAAGAGAGGTGGTAAAGAAAGATATTTCCAAAGTGAAGCTAAAAAGTTCGTTCCGGAAGGAATTGAAGGAAGAGTGCCACATAAAGGAAAATTGGAAGATGTTATTTTCCAGTTAACAGGAGGTCTAAGAGCCGGAATGGGATATTGTGGTGCAAAAGATATTGAGACCCTTCAAAGAGACTCAAAATTGGTTATGATTACCGGAAGCGGATTGAAAGAATCTCACCCGCATGATGTCATTATCACACAGGAAGCTCCGAATTATTCTTTATAAAATTATAATTGAATTTAAATATGAAAAACCGCACAATTTGTGCGGTTTTTTTATTTTATGATTCTGTTTTAATGATTTGGCTGATAGGGTGTTAATTTTAAAAATGTCTGTTTTTTACATTATCAATTTGTTTTTATTTTTCTATATTTTTTAATTATAATATAAATAAAATTAGCTCTGTTGGGTTTTGTGTTAATTTTATTTTTTAATTTAAATGTAACAATAGTTAGGTTTTTTCTACTAACTGTAATAAAATTTTAAATTTATTGCTTGTTTTAGTTGTGAATATCACGAGTAAGGATGTAAAGGCAGTAAATTTGCAAATTGTTTAATTTTTTAAATTAGTGAAATGAAGAAAACTATCCTTTGTGGGGCTTTGTTACTATCCCTTTCAGTATCTGCACAGCAAAAAAAAGATTGGTGTGATTTTGATAATGAACAGAGAGTACACCAAAAACAGAATGCGGAAATTGATGAAATGATTCGCAATATCCGTAACAAAATTATCAGTGGTAATCAAAATGCCGCTGCTAAAAATGGAAGTACATACAAAATTGTAAATGGAGTTTACGAAATTCCTGTGGTAGTACACGTAATAGCGCCTACCGGTGCTGCTATTGGTACAGCTTACAATAAAAGTGATGCACAAATTCAGGCTTGGTTGGATCATTGTAATCAAATGTATGCAGGAACTTATCAGTGGGCTCAGGGAGTACCTCCAGATTTTGGTAGTGCTGCTACAATGCCAATTAAATTGGTGTTGGCTAAAAGAGATCCTAACTGTAATGCCACTACGGGGATTCTTCGATATAACGGAGGAACTCTTACGGGATATGATACCTATGGAGTAAAGCGTAATGGAGCTAATGGAGTTACTACAGCGCAGGTAAAAACGATTGCTCCTCACTGGCCGGAAGCATCTTACTTCAATATTTATATTATGAATAAAGTAGATGGCGGTAGTACTTATGGTATCATGGGATGGGCAGGATTACCTCAAAATCCTGATTCTTCTTATGAATCCTTTATGAAATCTTTTGTAGTTACACTACAGGATGATATTACTCTGGCACACGAATTTGGACATAGTATGGGATTACTTCATACTTTTGGAAATGTAGACCCGGATGCGCCACAAGGAGATACAACTACTAATTTCTGCCCACCAACAACTGGTAACTGTGAGCATGATGATGATCAGGTTTGTGATACAGAAAGATCAAGAAGCTTGCTGAACGATCCTGCACCTACCAATAATGATATGAATTATTGTTCAGGGGTGAACTATCAGGGAGTACAGTACAATATGATGAACTATACAAATCCTTCAGCATTTAAGTTTACCAATGGACAACATGATAGAGCAGCTCTTTATTTCTTCTTGATGAAAGGAGGTTTGAGTACTTCATTAGGAGCTACAGCTCCTTCTGCAGGAGCAGCTATTGGAACTCCTATTGCGGCTGCATGTAATCCAACAGGTATTACTACACCAAGTAATTATTTCGTAGGCCCTACTTTAGTGAAACTGGGAAATATCAATAATGCATCAACAGGATATTGGCAGAGTGCTGCTAATTTTTACGAAGATTATACAGGAGCAAGCTGCTTAAGAGCAACATCAACTGAACTTTCTGCAACAGGAACTCATAATCTTCAAGTGAATGTATCGGATTCAAATAATGATATAAGAGTATGGATCGATTATAATAATAACGGAACGTTTGAAGCTTCTGAACTTGTAGGCTCGGCTGATAATATTATTGCAGATCCTGTTACTTTAGTAGGTACTTACAGTACTACGATTACAGCCCCAGCTTCAGTAGTATTGAATACTCCACTAAGAATGAGAGTACTTGTAGATGATGAGAATTCTAACATGACTCCTTGCGGACAATTAAAGTACGGACAGGTTGAAGATTATACTGTAAAATTTGTTACCAACCTAGGAACAAGTGAAGTGAAAGCTGATAATGGTGACTTAACTGTTTATCCTAACCCGGTTGCAACCGGAGATAAGATCTTCATTAAAGCTAAAAATGGTAAGAATCTGAAAGTTTCTATTTCTGATATGTCAGGAAGACTGGTATCAAGTCCATCTGTATCTGAAGAAGGAAATGGTGTTTTCAAAGTTGACCAGCAATTAGAAAAAGGAGTTTATATGATTCAGGTTTCTAATGGAAAAGACAGTAAGTCTTCTAAGTTGATTATCAAATAAATTGAATATCATCTAAATAAATATAAATGTCCCCATTCCTATGGGGACTTTTTTTATTCTACCTAAAAATTGGATTCAAGAAAAAAGCTTTCGGAAATTTCGAAAGCTTTAATAATTTATTTTTTCACGAATTTAAATTGATGCGTCTGAAAATTTCTGGTATTTATTTTCAGTACATATCCCCCGGGAGCAAGTTGTGAAACATCAATCTTAGAATCAAACATTTCTGACTTTACAAGACGTCCGTCAATAGTATAAATCTGGATTGACGTTCCGTCGTCGATACCTTTAATACTGATGAGATCAGTCACAGGATTAGGGAAGATCTGAATCCTATTTTTCGTAAGCTCCGAAGTCCCTAACGTTGTGGTTTGCACATCACCAGTCATAGTAGAATTTCCTGCAGTAAGATTTCCATTACATAGCCCGGTTGTAAATGCTATGTTTTCAACCCAGGTTCCAATACTGTTACCAGGAGGAAAAGAGACTGAATTATTTCCTGTTGAATTGTAATAAACAAGTTTAGGATTTGTAAATGTACCATATCCCTCATCAGCAAGAAATTCCCATCTTGTAAGAGTATTGTTCCATTGTATTTTAAATTCGCAGGTTCCCAGGCCACTGCATGGCTCTCCGTCAACAGGAGTCGTTACATAGATGCTTTTGTTATTGGTGTCAACCCCGGTTTTATTAAAAATAAAAGTTTGATCATCAAACAGATTAATGCATCCTTTAAAAGTTATAGTCTGTGCAAAAGCTGTGCTTCCTGCTATCAGACATAATAAATAAAGAATTTTCATAATTATTAGTTTTGTGATGGAAAGACTCCTGCTAATGCAATGATGCATTTCAGAGTAATAAAGGGAGGTCTGTTTTCGTGTGGTTGACTTCCACCTGTATTTCCTACCATTGTGTTTTTCATTACAGTGTTAGCAGCTGTATCGGAATATTCTTTATCAAGACCTTTTGTGTCGGCAGGTAAATTATTTGTTGGAGTACTTTGGTTTCCTTCCGCCGTTACAGCATTTACCGTATGGTTATGGGCTGGCATTTGTGTTATCAATAGTGTTACACTTTCAGTTCCTCCGGTTTCTCCCATGGTATACGTAGTAGGACCTCCGGGGGCCTGTCCGTTATGAACAAGTACTCTTCCTCTCATGTCTGGTAAAGCAAATGTGGTCGTCCCATTTCCTCCATAAGTGGTTCCTAACAATGAAAAAAGTGCTTGGTTTTGAGCGATGGGCAGAAGCTGCCCATTACATTCTGCCCAGTATTTTGGAGCAAAATTATAAGGTACAAAGGCTATTTGCCCTAAAAATGGTTCTGATGCCTGTGCTTTTAGAGCAGGAGCAAATGCACTGCCTATAAGCAGTGTACATGCAAAAATTAAGTTTTTCATGATAGCAAGAATTTTAAGTAATATAAATTTAGAAAATATTTTACATAAAATACTTGATTAAAATAAAAACCTTTCGAAATATTGCGAAAGGTTAGATTTTATTTATTGAAAAATTATTTATTATAGATTTTTTCTCTAATGTTTAAGATTGGATGATGGGCCTCACTATTATTTTAATTTTTCAGATTATCCTTAAAATCATCAATTCTGAAATCAGTCAGAGCATTTCCTTTTTCAATTTTCTCTTTAGAATACAACCTGAAATCATTTTCTGTTTTTTCTAAAAGATAATCATAGGGGCCTACATGAGAGATTAACTTTACCAGAACTGGAGAAATCTCAAGACAGATAAATAATCCCATGATAAAAGCAGCTGCAAGTCCAATGATTGCCGAATTTTTACCAAGTTCATCCAATGCCTGAAGCCTTGCTGCAAAGCCATTGAACTTATCTTCAAAGGTTTCTGTAGATTTTCTTTCTGTTTCCAGATTGGTGTATACCTTGGATATTTCTTTATCCAGATATTCCAGTCTGGGAGCTGCCTGCTTCTGATAATTTTCCAGATCCAGTCTGCGTTGCTCCTTCAATTGTTGCTTACGTTTGGCATTTGGGCCATAACCCTCTTTTCCACTGGTTAATCCTGATTGTTTACCCAGGATTTCCTTCTCAAGCTCTACAGAAGCAGAGTCATACGATTGCTGATACTGAGCAATTTTTCCTGAAATCTGCTGTTTTTCTGTTTCAAAAGGACCGCTTTGTTGAAGAATCCTGCCACTCATTTCACCCTGAAGCTGTTTTTTATTTCTTTGAATAATGGTATTAAGTTGTTTGTTAACCTCCTTTTCAAAAATTTTAAGTTCTAAAGGTTTGGAAATGATAATTCCCAGAAAGGTTGCAAGGATGAGACGTGGGATAGACATCAGAATCTGATTCCACCATGTTCCTGTTTTTTTGATGGAAGAAACAATATAACGGTCAAGATTGAAAATCATCAACCCCCACAGAATTCCAAATCCTATAGAAGCCCAAATATTATCGAAGACTGTATACATTGCATAGCCTGCAGACAAAGTGGCGAATACTGCAGTGAAAAGAACAATACCTCCAATACCGGAAAATTTATTCCATTCACTCGGAGTCTTTCTTAAGATATGGATGTTCCCGCCTGAACATACCATCAGAAACTTTTGGAACCAGTTTATTTTATGAGTCCCTTGATTTATAGTTTGTTGGTTTGTTTTCATAACTGAAAATTTATACAAAGGTAGTACTAAAAATCATACCAATGTAAAAGATAGTATTATGTTTTACCAAGTAATTATGTGTGTTTGTGTAAAATGTTGTTTTTAAGGCGGTTAATTTTTATTTTGAAAATTTACAAAAGAAGTATAAAAGCTATTTCAATCTATCCGGATTCTGCTTCAAGAAACTTTCCCATCCGGAATATGACTTGGTATCTGCTATTGTTCCAGAATTAAAATGATGACATACTGCAACGGCAAGACCATCGGAAGCATCTAAGTATTTTGTAGGAAATTCTTTTAATTTAAGAAGGTTTTGAAGCATTCCTGCTACTTGTTCCTTACTGGCGTTTCCGTTCCCGGTGATAGCCATCTTGATTTTTTTTGGAGAATATTCCGTAATAGGAATGTTTCTGTACAGACTGGCGGCCATAGCCACTCCTTGCGCACGTCCAAGCTTCAGCATACTCTGTACATTTTTTCCATAGAAAGGAGCTTCAAGAGCGACTTCATCAGGGTGAAATTCATCAATAAGGGAAAGGGTTCTCTCAAAAATGTATTTAAGTTTGGTTTCGTGATTGGGATATTTTTTTAAGATCAGTTCATGAATAGAGACCATCTCCATTTTTCCTTTTTTTACGGAGATGATACCAAATCCCATTACCGTTGTTCCCGGGTCAATTCCTAAAATTATTTTCTCTGAAATCATTGCTTCAAAGATATGACTTTCTATGTTTTAAGTATAAAAAAGTATTACTAAACAT
>CBFQYI010000244.1:0-6935 GCA_965720825.1 uncultured Chryseobacterium sp.
GTACAAAATCCGGCTTATAGATTTTCTCGTGATTTTTTTTAAAGCTGGAAGTTAAAGGCTGGAAGAGGGAAGTTTTTACATCTCCATCTTCAAACCTCCACCTTCCAACTTTATTTATTCGCTTTCCAACTGTTTTTTAGATTCCTGTAATTCCTGTCTGTCCTTTTCGGAAAGAGTAGGATATTTGAGATTCATTTTCTCCAGAGTATCAATAATGATCTGAATAGCTGCTACTCTTGCAAACCACTTACTGTCTGCAGGAAGCACATACCATGGTGCGTAATCTTTTGAGGTTTCATTGATAGCAGTTTCATACGCCTCCATATATTGATCGAATAAGGCTCTTTCCGGGAGATCTCCCGCAGAGAATTTCCAGTTTTTTTCCTGTTCGTCAATTCTGTCCAGTAGTCTTTTTTTCTGCTCATCCTTAGAGACATGTAAAAAAATCTTCACAACAGTGGTTCCGTTTTGTGAAAGGTGTTTTTCAAAATTACGGATACTTTCATACCTGTTTTCCCAGAATTTGCTGTCAAAATCTTTTACGGAAGACCATGTTTTTTCGCTCAGGTTATATTCAGGATGCACTTTGCAAACCAGAACGCTTTCATAATGAGAACGGTTGAAAATCCCGATCATTCCTTTCTGTGGCAGCGCCAGGTAATGTCTCCATAAAAAATCATGAGAATATTCTTTGGAACTGGGTGTTTTAAAACTGGTTACATTGCATCCCTGAGGATTCACGCCTCCGAAAACATGTTCTATCATGCTGTCTTTTCCTGCTGCATCCATAGCCTGTAATACAACCAACAGAGACTGGCTTCCGTCAGCATATAATTTTTCCTGCAGCTCACGAAGTTTTTCTTTCTCCTGAATCAGCATCTGCTCTCCCTCTTCTTTCGTGAGCTTTCCTTTATAAGAAGTTGACGTTTTTTTTATCGAAAATTTTCCACTTACCTTAAAGTTATCTGAGAAATCGGTGTCCATATTTTTTTATTTAAAGATAAAAGTAAAAAGATGTTATTGTTACAATTCAATAGGGGTGGGCTATAATTCTGAGCGTAGTCGAAGGAAGCCCAGCCATTTTTTTTAATCCGAAAGCTTCAGCCAAAACCTAAATAATAGATTTGATTAACGTCAATACATTTACTGCCATCTATTACTAATCATCTGCCACCTAACCAAACATAAATGTAATAAAAAAACCGCCTCATTGGAGACGGTTCTTTTATTTTTTTGAGTAGAGCGTACTTCGCAGCAGCCTTTTTTGCAAGTTTTGCAGCTTTTTTCTCAGCTTTAGCAGCTTCTTTCTGCTCAGCAGGAGTCAATACTTTTGGCTCAGGAGCGTTAGCATCTACGTTACCTTTGATGTAGATTACACTTCTGCTGTTTGCAGGGTCATTAGAGAAAACCTCAATCATTTTGTTGAAAGGGCCAGGGATCGCTGTATTGTATCCAACCTTGATCTTAGCAGACTTTCCAGGCATGATAGGATCTTGGCTGAATTCAGGAGTCGTACATCCACAAGAAGGTTTTACATTTGAAAGAATCAAAGGCTTATCACCTGAGTTCGTTACAGTAAAGAATCTTGTACCATCAGCACTAGGCTTAATAGTTCCGTAATCGAAAGTCGTTTTATCAAATGTAATAGTTTGTGCAGATGCAAGAGCAAATGTCCCGAATAGTGCAATTCCTGCAATTAATTTTTTCATATTCTTGAATGTTAATACGTTTGTTAGATAAATTTTGTGAAACAAAGTTAAAAATTATTTTAATTCATGCTTAAAAATTTTTTTCTTTAGACTATTTTTGCAAATTGCAAGCCAAAGAAATAGAATTTATGCAGATTTCAGAAAAGTACAATCCACAGGAAACAGAACAAAAATGGTACAATTACTGGTTGGAAAACAAATTTTTCCACTCAGAACCTAATGACAAACCACCATATACCATAGTCATTCCTCCACCAAATGTGACGGGGATACTACACATGGGGCATATGTTGAACAATACCATTCAAGATGTTCTGGTCCGTCGTGCAAGAATGCGCGGGTTTAATGCTTGTTGGATTCCGGGAACAGATCACGCTTCAATTGCTACTGAAGCTAAAGTTGTTGCTAAACTGAAGTCTGAAGGAGTCAATAAGTCAGATATTACCCGTGAGGAGTTTTTAACCCACGCATGGGACTGGACCAATAAATATGGCGGGACTATCCTTGAGCAGTTGAAAAAACTGGGATGTTCTTGCGACTGGGACAGAACCCGTTTCACATTGGAAGATAAACTTTCGCAGCAGGTTATCAAAAGTTTTGTAGACCTATATAATAAAGGACTGATCTACAGAGGATACAGAATGGTCAATTGGGATCCGGAAGCGAAAACCAATATCTCTGATGAAGAGGTAATCTTTAAAGAACAAAACGGAAAATTATATTTCCTTAAATATAAAATTGAAGGTTCAGAAGAGTTCCTTTCAGTAGCTACTACACGTCCTGAAACTATTTTCGGGGATACGGCTGTATGTATCAATCCGAATGATGAAAGATATGCTCACATGAAAGGTAAAAATGTAATCGTACCGATCGTAGACAGAGTAATTCCGATCATTGAGGATGAATATGTGGATATTGAATTCGGAACCGGAGCTTTGAAAATTACTCCTGCTCACGATATCAATGACTACGAAATCGGACAGAAACATCAATTAAAAATGATTGATGCTTTGGATGATGACGGAAATCTTAATGAGCATGGTTTACATTACGCAGGAAAAAACAGATTTGACGTAAGAAAGCAGATTGCTAAAGAACTTGAAGAGAAAGATCTTTTGTTGAAAGCAGAAGATTACGTAAATAAAGTAGGAACTTCTGAGAGAACAGGTGCTGTTATTGAACCTAAAGTTTCAGTACAATGGTTCCTTAAAATGTCTGAAATTGCTAAGCCTGCTTTGGATGTAGTAATGGATGATGAGGTTAAGTTCTATCCTGAAAAGTTTAAAAATACCTACAAGCACTGGATGGAAAACATCCGTGACTGGAATATTTCCCGTCAGCTTTGGTGGGGACAGCAGATTCCAGCGTATTACTATGGAGAAGGAGAAAATGATTTCGTAGTTGCGGAAGATAAGCATCAGGCTCTTGTAGTATTAGAAGAACAAAAAGGAATTATTGCTAATCTTGAAGATTTAAGACAGGATGATGACGCATTAGACACATGGTTCTCATCATGGTTATGGCCAATGTCTGTATTTGACGGATTGCTTGATCCTGAAAATAAAGATATCAACTATTACTATCCAACCTCTGATCTGGTTACAGGTCCGGATATTATTTTCTTCTGGGTTGCCAGAATGATTATGGCCGGATTGGAGTACAGAAAAGAAGTTCCGTTCAAGAATGTTTATTTTACAGGAATCGTAAGAGATAAGCAGAGAAGAAAGATGTCAAAATCTTTAGGAAACTCTCCAGACCCTCTTGAATTAATGGATAAATACGGAGCAGATGGAGTACGTGTAGGAATTCTATTGAGTTCTGCAGCGGGTAATGACCTTCTTTTTGATGAAGATTTAATGCTTCAGGGAAGAAACTTCATGACAAAGATCTGGAATGCATTCCGTCTGATCAATATGTGGAATCATGAAGATAAGCCAGCTATCGCAACCGATAATCAGGCTATTGAGTGGTTTGAAAACAAGCTTAATAAAACAATTGCTGAAATTAATGATCAGTTCGAGAAATTCAGAATTTCTGATGCATTGCATTTGATCTATAAATTAATTTGGGATGATTTTTGTGGTTGGTATCTTGAAGCGATTAAACCTAACTATGGAGAAGGAATTTCTAAAGAAGTTTATAATAAAACGATTTACTTCTTTGAGGAGCTGATGAAGTTACTTCATCCGTTCATGCCTTTCCTGACAGAAGAACTATGGCAGACTATCTCAGAAAGAAGTATTGATGAAGCTTTAGTAATCGCTCAACAGAAAGAAGCAGGAGCGTTTGATGAGACAATTATTAAAAACTTTGAAACGGCAGCAGAGCTGATTTCAGGAGTTAGAAATTACCGTCAGACCAAAGGAATTTCACCAAGAGAAGCCGCTGAGGTATATACCAATGCTGCTGAATTTGCCAATGAAGCTGTAGTAAGAAAACTGGCTAACATTTCAGAAATTCATTTTGGACAGAAAACAGATAAACCAAGCTTTACCTTCCTGGTAGGAGCTACTGAAGTTTCTATCCCATTAAGTGAAAACTTAGATTTAGGAGAAGAAAAGGCTAAAACTGAAGAAGAAGTAAAATATTTAAAAGGATTCTTAGTTTCAGTAGAAAAGAAGCTTTCCAATGAAAAATTTGTTGCGAATGCAAAACCTGAAATCGTAGAGGTGGAGCGTAGAAAACAAAAAGATGCTTTGGATAAGATTGCGATCCTTGAAGAGAAACTAAAAAGTTTATAAAGTATAGACAATAAATTTTGTCAAAATCTCAGGCTGGATACACATGTATAATTGTATCCAGCCTGATGGTTTAAAGAATAAATACAATGACACATATAGAAAACATACAAAAGCTATTCTCGAAAGACTTTGTTGAAAGTCCGTTACTTGAAAGCTTTGAAGTAGGAAAGATTTATCTTTCAAGCGGGAAACTGGTTGCCTGTGATCCTTTGATTACTAATGATATGCTACCTTTTACTACAGAATTTCCAAAAGGAGATTTTACGGTAATGCTTCATAAAGAAAGAGAAAGTAACTGTGTGGCCT
Organism: uncultured Chryseobacterium sp.; assembly: GCA_965720825.1. Taxonomy (GTDB): domain Bacteria; phylum Bacteroidota; class Bacteroidia; order Flavobacteriales; family Weeksellaceae; genus Chryseobacterium. The sequence continues at coordinate 4,757 of CBFQYI010000244.1, forward strand.
ATGCAGAGATTATATTCAGTGATTCTGAAGTTAAAGAATGGAAACTGGCTACCACAGCAGGACAGAAAATAAAAGATCTTGAGGAAGGAGAAGTTTTTGGATATCCTGTAGAAAGTGGAATGGGATGTCTGATGGATGTTGATACCCAAAACAGCCTTAATGAGCTGGAACAAAGATTATATCAAAATAAAGGAGGTGATTTTATGGGAATCTATGAAGAATTTTTCCATGACTATTTCTTTGATGAAAACGGGGCAATAGATCAATACGCCTTTCTTAAACCGGCAAAAGAACACCCGGGAACTATCTTTGCTTTTGAAACCGGATATGGAGAAGGATTTTATGCCAGCTATATAGCTTACAACAAAGATCAACAGCCAGTGAAAATAATTACTGAATTTATTGAAATAAGTTAATTATAAATTAGTTATTTTTGAGACACAATTTTGTCAGTTATAAATTTTAAAGCTAATACAAAACACAATGAATTTCTCATCAGAACAACCTCGTATTATTGTTGTGGGCAGCTCATCGATAGATTTGGTTCTTGAAACCGAAAAACTTCCTTTGCCTAATGAAACCGTCTTAGCTATCAAATCAGATAGTTATTTTGGAGGTAAAGGTGCTAATCAGTCAGTAGGTACGGCCAGGTTGGGAGCAAGTGTATACTTTATCGGATGCGTTGGGATGGATCCTCTTGGGCAACAAATCATGAGGAATCTGGTAAGCGAAAATGTAAATGTTGGATTTGTTCATGAAACAGATAAAGAAGCTACAGGAACTGCTTATGTAACAACTTCTCACGGAAATGCTGCTATTGTGGTAGTACCCGCAGCCAATAAGCATCTTAGCAAATCGCATATAGACGAAGCCGATAAATATTTTCATACCACAGATCTTGTGCTGGTACAGCTTGAAGTTTCTATGGATGTTGTAGAACATACCGTTAGAAAAGCTAAGAAATATGGAAAGAAAGTAGGATTATATGCGTCTCCGGCAATGAGAGTCAACGAAGAAATTTTAGAAATGGTTGACTTTATTGTGGCTAAAAGTAATGAACTGTACGTTATTTTTGGGGAAGAAAAAAGGGAAGAAGTTCTTAAAAAATATTTCAATAAAGTATTTGTAAGAGATGATACCAATTCTACCATTTATTTTGATGGAACAGAAATGAAATACTACCGAAACGATAAGGATGAAAAAGTTTATAAGATGGGAATGGGCGATGCCTTTACATCAGGATTTGCCATTGCGTTGTGCCACGGAAATTCTATCGAAGAATGTGTGAAATTCGGAAATGAAGTTTCATCAAGAGTTTCAGGAGGTAAAGGATCTCAGACAGGACTTCCGAGAATTTCAGATTTCTTTTCTTAAAGCTATTTGGAACATATCAAAAGTTTAAAACTTAACATAAACATATAAGTAAAATGTCCACTTTTATAGTGGATTTTTTCTTTTTTTATATTATGGAAAAACTAATATTGACCACAGAAGACCATATCACTCTCGTTGCCCATTTATTTAAGCCCGAAAGAGATCATGGGAAACTATTACTGATCAACTCAGCAACAGGGGTAAAGCAGCAGGTCTACTTTTCTTTTGCCAGCTACTTTTGTAAACAGGGATTTACAGTCATTACCTATGATTACAGAGGAATAGGACTTTCCAAACCGAAAAATATGAGAGGATTTAAGGGCTCTATGAGGCTTTGGGGCTCAAAAGATTATAAAACCGTGACTCAATATATCAAGTCAGAATTTAAAGAACACAAAAAGTACTGTTTAGGCCATTCTGTAGGCGCACTCATTCTGGGAATGAATGAAGATTCCAATATTTTTGAAGAATTTGTTTTTGTAGGAACACAAAATGCCTTTGTAGGAAACCTTAAAGGGAGAACAAAAGTTGAAGCGTATTTAGGCTTTGGAATTGCCCAGCCATTAACAACTTCATTGCTAGGATATTTCCCCGCACATTGGTTTGGATTGGGAGAAAGTCTCCCAAAAAATTGCGCATATGACTGGAGAACCTTAATTTTAAACAAGAAATCAACCAACAAGCTGTTGGAAAAAATTGATGACTTTTCTAAAAAATTGACCCAGAAAGTATTTGTAATCCGGGCTGAAGATGATATATGGCTTACAGAAAAAGGAGTAGTAAGCTTATTAAATAATACCTATTC
>CBFQYI010000245.1:0-6907 GCA_965720825.1 uncultured Chryseobacterium sp.
TATGCTTCATTTTAAGCCGGAGGGATATAAAATCTGGACGAAGGTTATTACTCCCTACCTGAAATAGAAATGAAAGAACACAGGGATTTACCTATTTATAAAAAGGCGGAGGAGATCTACAAAACATTACTGATCATTACAGATCTCTTTCCTGAAAACAATGATTACCTTCAACATTTGAAATCTAATTTACTAGAAGATATCATGGTGGTTCAAGCTAAAATTTCCGGAGCTGAAGCAGTAAAACTGTATGATATTAAAATGGAAAACGCAGCCATTATTCGAAAAGCAGCAAGAGAGATTATGATTAGTGGTAATCAGCTTGAATTATTGGGATTTTCTGATGCCAAATATTATAAAATTATCCGAAATCAGATAGAAGAGTTCCGTCTTTTATTCATTGATTGGATTGCTGCATTCAATCCGAAACATTATATTGTTGATAACTGGGGACTCTTTAACCCTCCTGGAATTTCACCTGATCACATACAAAGGGACGATGAGCTGGATTTTCTGGATGAAGACGATGAAGATTAAACCTGACCTGATCTTACTAAAATAAAAAACGATTCCAATACCAGGAATCGTTTTTTTATTTTATTTCTTTCTTTTCGATTTCGAAATTGCTTTCTGCTGAGCTCTGTTGGCTCCAAACTTCTTAGGTGCTTTTCTTTTGGAAGGTCCACCCCAGTTTTCTTTGGTATTTTTAGCTTTCTTCTCGTGGAATGCGCCTCCTCCATCATTCAGTTTTACCTGAGCAGGATTTTTCATCACTACCTGATCTTCTTCAGCGGCAATCTTTTTAGGATTAATCTTAACTTCCTCAGGGAATTCATTAAATTTCAATTCTTTATCCATCAATAGCTCAATGTCAAGAATTAAAGGTTCTTCTTTTTTAGTAACAAAAGTAATAGCCTTTCCTTCTTTATCTGCTCTACCTGTTCTACCGATTCTGTGGATATACTGCTCAGGAATATCAGGGGTCTCAAAATTGATCACATGGGTAATGTTTGAGATATCAAGACCTCTTGCCATTACGTCTGTAGTAATCAAGCCTCTGATCTCTTCATTTTCAAAGCTCTTCATCGCCTTTAGTCTGTAGTTCTGTGATTTGTTGGAGTGAATCACATCAAACTGTTCAGGGAAAAGCTCATTGATTTTAGTAAAGAGAAGGTCAGCATGTCTTTTATTATTGTTAAAAATCAATACTTTAGACATATCCGCATCACTTTTCAGTAAATGTTCAAGTAAATTTATCTTAGTATTAAAGTTTTCAACTTTGTACCCTGTCTGTTCAATTTTTTCAAGCGGTGTTCCTGATTTTGCCAATGAAATCTCAATCGGGCTGGCAAAATACACATCCAGCATTTCATCTACCGCCTCTGTCATGGTCGCTGAGAAAAGAATATTCTGTCTTTTCTCTTTCATCATTTCAAAAATATGGGTAAGCTGTGGTCTGAAACCAAGGTTAAGCATCTCATCAAACTCGTCAATAATCAGCTTCTGTACTTCTTTCAGAGAGATAGCGTTGTCTATGGAAAGGTCCATCACTCTTCCCGGTGTTCCTACCAAGATATCACAACCATCATTGAATAATAGTTTTTGAGTATTGATATTTTTCCCACCGTAAATTCCGATTACTCTTGCAGTAATATTTTCTGTCAGTTTTTCAAGGATTTCTGTTACCTGTACTACCAATTCTCTTGTAGGAACGAGTACCAAAACAGTTGGATTTCCTGTTTTGCTGTATTTCCAGGTTTTCAGAACAGGTAAAAGATAGGCCAATGTTTTTCCGGTTCCGGTCTGTGCAATTCCCATTACGTCCCTTCCTGAAAGAATAGGCTTTAAGCTCTTCTCCTGAATTGGAGTAGGTTCAAATAATTCCAAATCCGCTAAAACATCAAGAATTTTAACCGGAAGGTCAAAATCCGCAAAAGTGAGTTTTTCCATTTTGCAAAGATAGGTATTTAATTTTGTAGTATGGAAGCACGAAGTTTGAAGCTGGAAGATTATCAAACGTTCTGTTAGTTTTTTGAATGTACAATGAAACAGATTAATGTATTAACACAAGTCATTTCCTTCCCTCTTCCAGCATCCATCCTCCAGCAATTGCACTCAATTCACCTTTACACTTTCACTGATTATTTTAATATCATCATCTATCCATTTGCTGGAAGTAACGATAACATATCCTTTCTTTTTAGGATCTTTTTTGATGGGGAATTTGTCCTCTTCCCACTGATTACAGTGCGTTGAGATAGAGGGCAATAAGGGTTTCCAGCCTGTTTTGCTCAAGGTATACACGTAGAATGGATGCCAGCAGCTGGTACACCAATTGGGATAAAAGCCAATCTCTTCCTTTCCATCGCCATTAAGATCTCCTAAATTATACAGACTTCCCTGGTTTGTGGGCGTGATTGTTATGGGTTTTATGTTTTTATCACTGAAATAAATGGTTGTTTCACACTTGCCTTCACACTCCTCACCACAGTCACTGACTTTTGTGTAAGCGAATTCTTTTGTTCCGTTTCCATCAAAATCTCCCTGAAGTTTCTCTTCGTTTCCTTGTTGAGCCATACAAAGTGAGCTGAATAAGGTGATTGCAGTTATAATAAGTGTTTTCATTGTTGGTTCGGGGTTATGAGTTGCGGGGTTCGGGTTACGAGTTTCGAGATGCGGGGTTTAGGATTTAAAGTTTTTGAATTTTTCGGGTTTATTTTCTGGTTACTCTTAGCAGGAGGATTATGACCAAAATGATTGAAAAAATAAAGCCCAGAACCGCTACCAAAGATAACTCTCCAATTCTCGGGCCGGATTCGGAAGAAAAGACAATGGCTGTTGCAATAATATTTGCTCCTAAAACCATAGCCAGAATCAGATTGACAACACTGGATTTGATCAGTTGGTTGGTTTTATCTATATTTTTGATTTCGCTGGAAACCGTAAATTTATTTTCATCCAGTTTTTGGAGAACAGAACGAAGTTCTTTCGGGATTTCATCTACATTGTCAGTGAAATTCATCATGCGGTCCATCCCTGTTTTTAAAAGATTCTTAGGACTGATTTTCTTGGTAAAAATCTTTTTGGTGTAAGGGTGAAGGCTTTTAACGATATCAAGATCTGGATTAATACTCCTTCCCACTCCTTCTATCAGGCTGATTCCTTTGAATAAAAGATAGAAATAATCCGGCATATAAAGCCTGTTGTCCTTCAAGATATCCTTCATCTTGTTGATGATCACCTGCACATTAATGTTCTGTAATGATGAACTGTGAACAAAATTCAAAATATCATCCACATCATTTTCAAATCTTCTTTCGTCCGGAATTTCATAGCTTATGGCCATTTTTTTGAGTGAACGGACTATTTTATGCGAATTTTTAGCAACAAAACTTACGATAAGATTTTCAAGAATTTCTTTATCATTGGGTTGAATTTTTCCGACTGCCCCAAAATCAATGAAAACAATTTTACCGTCTTTTCTCACTAAAATATTCCCGGCATGAGGATCGGCATGAAAAAATCCATAGTCTAAAATCTGTGACACAAAGAGCCTTAATCCTGCTTCCGAAACTTTTACCGGATCAATATCATGTGCCAGCAGAACAGATTTATCGGTTACTTTGATCCCATCAATAAATTCCATACAAAGAATATTGTTGTTGGAAAATTCTTCGTACACCTTAGGAACATAGGTTTCTTTATTGTTCTTAAAATTCAGACGGAACTGCAGGATATTATTTTTTTCATTGATCAGAGAAACTTCTTCCAGTAAAGATCTTTCAAAGGTAGAAATAGCCTGTTTCAGATTCAGTTTTTCTCCTATTTCCGAATAAGCAGATATCAGCTTTTCTATATCTTTAATTAACAGTAAATCATCTTCAATAACTGACTGTACATCAGGTTTTCTCAATTTTAAAATCACCGGGCTGCCATCCAGCAGAACAGCTTTGTACACTTGTGCAATAGAAGCTGTAGCCAAAGGCTTTTTCTGAATTTCACGGAAATAATCTTTCACGGAAATATTAAATTCACTTTCCAGTGCTTCTTCTACATCCATATCTACCGTATCCACTTTGTCCTGAAGTTTTTGCAACTCCTGGATCAATTCCGGTGGCAATAAGTCTTCCCTATTACTGAATGTCTGCCCCAATTTCACAAAGGTAGGCCCCAGCTCTTCAAGAGCGAGTCTTATTCTTTCATAAACGGTTCCTTTTGAAATGATTTCATCTGAATGACCAGAAGTTTCTTCCTGCTTATTTCCATTCATCCTGGCCAGAAGATCTTTGAATCCATATTTACTTAATACAGAAATCAGTCTTGCGGATCTTTTCAGTTTTCTTTGCGGCTTGTCAAACATAGTGTATCAATAGTAGGTGCAATTTACTCCAAAAATTGTTCCTATTTTTTATTAAATTCGAGAACAAAAACAATAATAACTTCACCTATGAAAAAAACTATACTCTTGTTCTTTTTCCTAATTATTTCCTCCATCCTTTCAGGGCAGTCTAATTACAACCTCGGATATGCAGAATATATTAATGAACATTACAAAGAGGCAATCTCACTTTTTACTAAGGCCATCGAGAAAAAAGAAAAAACTTTTGACTCTTATCTTTACAGAGGAATGTCTTATTTGTACCTGGATGATATTAAAAATTCGAAAGAAGATTTTGATAAAGTTCTTGAACTGGACCCCAAAAACCGCAGGGTTTATTCCTTTTACGCTACTTATTATTCCTCTTTGGCCGATTTTGGAAAGGCACTGGAGTGTTACAATACAGCTATAGAGAGAGATCCTTTAGACTATGATTTATATAGTGAAAGAGGGGGCGCTAAAGCAGAACTGGGAATGTATAATGAGGCTTTGGCTGATGCTAATATTTCAGTGGAAAAACAACCTGAAAACTACAGCAATTATCTGAACCGCGGATATATAAAAATGCGAATGGATCATTATTCCGAAGCTATTGAAGATTTCAATACATCGTTGTCCTTAAAAGAGAGCCAGAAAGGGTTTGGAAACAGAGGAGCGGCTTTTGCCCTGCTAAAACAATATGATGCTGCGCTTAAAGATTTAGAAAGATCCCTGCAGTATAATCCTGACGACCCAACAGTTCTTTATATTCGTGGGGAAGTACTGTTAGCTTTGGGACAACAGGAAAGTGCTTGTAAAAGCTTTCTTAAAAGCAGGCAATTTGGAAATACCGGGATTGATGATGTCATTTCCCAGGCAAAATGCACAGCGCTTAAAAATTAAAAAATTCACACATAATCAATATTTTAAAGAATAAAATACACCAATAACAATAAAAAAGCATCATATATTGTAAAAATTGATATATTTACAGCGTACAAATAAAACAAACCAAAAGTATTAGAACATGAAAAATTTACGTAACAACAAACTTTCAAGAGAGCAATTAAAAGGGATTGCAGGAAATGGGATTAGCATCCCTATTAAAAACTGTTCGAACCAATGCTGCCCTACAGACGGAAGACCAAAATGTCCAGGATTGATTTGTCCTGCTGTAGTATGCCCTGAGTATATGTAAGATCAGATTCTACACAGAACCATATAGTGCCCGAAGAAATATTCTTCGGGTATTTTTTTTGCTCCAAAAAATACATATGTACCAGAATTCATGGCACATTATTTCTATCTAAAAACAATACCACACAAATGACAAAAAACTATTTATCAAACCATTACATAATAAAAACCCAAAATAGAGAATTAAATTTACAAGCATATTCAATTAACAACAAACTATTAATTTAATTACAACACTATGTTAAAAAAAATTATTTCAGCCGGTCTTATTGTATCAGCAATTATGTTTGCCACACAAGTACAAGCACAAGTAGCATCAGCTCATTCTATTGCCGAGGTAGCCACAAAAGAAATGAGTTATTTAGGACTTACAGAATCACAGGCTAATAAAGTGACTGAGATCAATAAAACGACGGCAGATGCGCTTATTGATCTTGATAACAAAGCTGGTGACAATAGCAGTTCCCAGAACAACAAAGTAATTGCTGACGAATTTGTAAGCATTATAGCCCATCGTCATCAGGCCATGGAACAAATCCTTACTCCGGAACAAATGGCGGTAGTAAAACAAGACAGAGCAGAAAAGATTGCTCTTTTCAGAACATTTCTTATGATCCCAATTCTGGATCTAACTGAAAGACAGGTTGAACAGGTATACGAGGTTAACTTCAAAGGAGTACAGGAAGTTCAGAAGGATTTTGGAAAGCGTCTTAACAAGAAAAATGCAGGTCCGGAAGATTCTGACAGCAAAAAAGCAAAACGCGTTATTATCAATGATTTTAAAGCCCTTGATAAAGATTTTAAAAAGATACTAAGTCCTGAACAATATGAGGTTTATAAAAACAATCAGGATTTAATCAGAGAATCCGCTAAGAAAGGATAGTTCAGTCCGTTTAGATAATTAAATATCCGCGGCAGCTCCAATGGAGCTGCCGCGGATATTTTTTATGTAAGATAAGTTTCGTAAAGGTCTTTTCTTCGGTCTTTCATTACCTGAACAGAACCATTATGATGTAGATCTTTCAACAGATTCAGATCTACATCTACAATCAGGGTCATTTCTGTGTTGGGAGTAGCTTCTCCTTTCACCGCATTGGATGGAAAGGCAAAATCGGAAGGGGTAAACACAGCTGCCTGCCCGAACTGAATATCCATATTGTTTACCTTCGGAAGGGTCCCTACACAGCCGGCAATGGCTACATAACATTCATTTTCTATGGCTCTTGCAGCAGCACAGTGGCGTACCCTCATATAGGCGTTTTGAGTATCTGTAAGATACGGTACAAACAGGATTTTCATTCCCTGATCTGCCAGGATTCTTGGTAATTCCGGGAATTCTACGTCGTAGCAGAT
>CBFQYI010000246.1:0-6848 GCA_965720825.1 uncultured Chryseobacterium sp.
ACTGTTGGCAATTTCCACTCTTTGCTGAGCAATCTGGAAATCCGGATTCGCCTGAACCACTTTATCAAAAAGTTCCAGCAGGTTCGGATCTGTAAAATAAGCTTTCAGGTTGATCTGCTGGAATTCATCCGGAGATTTATTTTTATCAGATTTGATAATTTCCTCTGGTAATTCCTGAGCTTTTTTCAGCTCTGTTACTTTGGGAACAGCACATGAAACCAGAGTAAGTGAAGCTATTCCATACAATATATTTCTATGATTTAATCTTTTCATCTTTCTTCTTATTTTCAAGTTTTGCAAAGAATATATACAGTCCAGGAATCACGACCAGTCCGAAGATGGTCCCAATCAACATTCCTCCTGCCGCAGCAGTACCAATGGAACGGTTACCGATTGCTCCTGCTCCTGATGCAATACATAGAGGAATAAGCCCGGCTACGAATGCAAAAGAAGTCATTAGAATCGGTCTCAAACGTTGTCTTGCACCTTCAATAGCCGCAGGAACAATATCAAATCCCTGTTTATTTCTTGCCACGGCAAATTCTACAATCAGAATGGCATTTTTGGCCAGAAGTCCGATCAGCATCACCAAAGCTACCTGCGCATAGATATTGTTATCCAATCCCATCATTACCAATGCGATATAAGATCCGAAAATTCCTGTCGGAAGGCTTAATAATACCGGCATGGGAAGAAGGAAGCTTTCGTACTGTGCTGCTAATAAAAGATACACGAATAAAAGACAGATCGCGAAAATATAGACAGTTTGGTTTCCTGATAAGATCTCTTCCCTTGTCATTCCCGACCATTCAATATCGAATCCTCTTGGCAGTGTTTCTTTGGCTACACGTTCTACGGCTGCAATGGCATCTCCGGAACTGTAACCGTCTGCAGGTTCTCCGTTGATCATGGCAGACATATACATATTGTACCTTGTCAGTACTTCAGGGCCGTATACCTTTTCAATAGTGATAAAAGTTGAGAAAGGAACCATTTCACCTTTATCATTTTTTAAATATAAATTCAGAATGCTTTCCGGGGTATCTCTATGTTCCGGACTGGCCTGTACCATCACTTTATACATCTGACTGAAACGGATAAAATTCGTGGCATAATAAGATCCCAACATGGTCTGTAGCGTAGACATTGCGTTGTCTACCGATACTCCTTTCTTCGCTGCCATATCATAATCTACATTGATCATGTATTGCGGGAAAGTAGCATCAAAGCTGGTAAAGTTGTTTTGCAACTCGGGAGCTTCGTTTAATTTCTTAACAAAATCCTTCGTGATCTTATCTGTATTTTCAATCGTTCCTCCGGTTCTGTCCAGTAAACGCAATTCAAAACCGCTGGTATTCCCGAATCCCGGAACCGTTGGCGGAGCAAAAATTTCAATCTGAGCATCGGCAATACTTTTTGTTTTGTCTGAAAGTTCTGCGATCAGATCATTCACTGAAATATTCCTTTCTTTCCAGTCTTTAAGGTTAATCATCGCCATTCCGTAAGAAGAACCTGCAATCTCTGTGACGATACTATACCCTGCAAGCGTTGTTACATTTTCTACCCCTTTAATCTTCTTCGCGATAACCGTTACTTCATCCAGCACCTTTTCTGTTCTTTCTACTGTTGCTCCCTGTGGAGTCGTTACACTTACATATACCATTCCCATGTCTTCCATTGGAATAAATCCTGTTGGTAAGAATTTGCTGGTTACAAAAGTAAGTCCGACAAATAAAAACAGTAATCCGAAAGTCACTGTAGTTCTTGTAGCAAATTTTGATAAAATACCTACATAGCCATTGGTTAGTCTTTCAAATCCTGTATTGAAACTCTGGAAAGCCCTGTCAATAATGGTTTTCTTTTTATTATGGTCATGAGGTTTTAAAATAATCGCACAAAGTGCCGGAGTAAGTGTCAATGCATTTACCCCGGAAATCACAATACTGATGGCCAGCGTTAATGAAAACTGACGGTAAAATACACCTACCGGACCATCCAGGAATGCTACAGGAATAAATACGGCTGACATGACGATTGTAATCGCTACTACAGCTCCCGCAATTTCTTTGGTGGCACTGATGGTGGCATCCATCGCATTCATTCCTTCCTCCATTTTCACGTGAACGGCTTCAACGACGACAATCGCATTATCGACGACAATTCCGATGGCAAGAACCAATGCAAACAATGTTAAAAGGTTGACAGAGAAATCCAGCATATTCATAAAGGCAAAAGTTCCTACCAATGCTACCGGTACAGCCAGTACAGGAATTAATGTGGAACGCCAGTCCTGAAGGAATATAAACACAACAATTCCTACCAGAATAAAGGCTTCGATAAGGGTTGTCAATACCGCACTGATGGAAGCATCAAGGAATCGGGAAACATCATAAGCCATATTATATTCCATTCCGGGAGGGAAAGAAGTGACTTTTAATTCTTCCATTTTTGCCTTTACGCTTTCAATCACTTCCGATGCATTGGAACCGGGACGCTGTTTCATCATAATGGATGCAGAAGGTCTTCCGTCTGTTTTGGAAACCATTCCGTAGTTCATGGCTCCGAATTCCACTTTAGCAATGTCTTTAAGCTTTAAAATAGTTCCGTCCACATCAGACCTGATGGGTACTTCTTCATATTGCTTAGGCTCAAAAAACTTTCCTTTATATTTGATTACATACTGAAGCTGGCTGGAGGTTTTACCAGAGGTTTCACCTACTTTTCCGGGTGCTGCGGAAATATTCTGCTTTTGCAGTGAAGTGATCACTTCATCTGCAGAAATATTGTAAGCTGCCATTTTCTGAGGATCCAGCCATACTCTCATCGAATATTCTTTCTGTCCCATGATTTCAGCACGCCCCACTCCATCAATACGTTTCAGCTCCTGAAGGACGTTGATATCTGTAAAGTTATAAATGAACTGTTCATCCTGGCTCGGATCTGCACTGGTGATATTAAGGTACATCAGCATACTGTTCACCTCTTTTTCAGTAGTTACTCCGGCTCTGATTACTTCTTCAGGAAGTTCATCAAGAATAGTCGTTACCCTGTTCTGAACGTTTACTGCTGCCACGTCAGGATCTGTTCCTACTTCAAAGAAAACCTGAATAAGGGTAAGACCATCATTGGAGGTTACTGTAGACATATAAGTCATTCCCGGAACTCCATTGATCGCACGTTCCAAAGGAAGAGCTACCGCATTGGCAGATACTTCGGCATTTGCTCCTGTATATTTTGCAGTAACAGTTACTGAAGGTGGCACAATGTCGGGAAACTGGGTGATCGGCATTTTCAACAACGCCATAATTCCCAGCAATACAAATAATATGGAAATAACCAACGAAAGAACCTTTCGTCTTATAAACATTTCTACCATAGTTAGTTGATTTAAAGATTATGAAAGGTTAATACTTCTTTTTGATTTTGATGATATCACCATCTTTCAAAGACTGAGTCCCTTCATAAATGATTAAATCTCCCTTTTTAAGACCGCTTTCTACCATATAAGAATCTCTTAAAGTAGTTCCGATCTTAATATTGGTCATTTTCACTTTATTCTGTTTATCCACTACAAAAACATAGGTCTTATCCTGAATGGAGAAGGTAGATTTTTGTGGGATAAGAATCGCATTATTCTGTTGTTCAGAAATGATAAGCTTTCCGGAAGTACCGTGTTTAATCAAACGGTCCGGATTCGGGAAAAGCACTTTATAGCGAATAGAACCAGTGGTTCTGTCGATTTCCCCTTCGGCTGTTTTCAAGGCTCCGTTGAACTGGTAATTAACTCCGTTAGGCAGTGTCAGTTCAATCTTCTGATGACTTCCAATCTTATCATTAGCTAAAAGCTCAAAATATAAGTTTTCAGGAATGGAAAAATAGGCATACACTTCGTTCAATTGGGAAAGTGTGGTTAACAATGTCCCATTTTCCACCAAACTTCCGTCTTTATGGGGAATTACGTCAATTACCCCATCAAAAGGTGCTGTAATTCTTGTAAAGCTTATTTTCTGAAGAACCGTTCTCTTTTCTGCATCGGCAAATGCATGTTTTGCTTTGGCAGAAGATAGTTTTGCTTTCACCATTTCCAACTCATTGTTGGCCACAAATTTTTTAGCATGAAGACTCTGAATCTGCTTCAGTTCTACTTCTGCAATGCGAACGTCTGCCTCAGTCTGTTTTAATGTCGCATTGGCTTTCAGAAGTTCCATCTGAAGTTCTGCATCATTAATTTTGAATAAAGCCTGTCCCTGATGCACAAACTGTCCCTCGTTTACATAAATATGCTGAATAATGCCTCCGATTCTGGAACGCATTTCAACATTTTTTTTAGCCTGGATATCAGTCACAAACTGGTTACTCACCAATGTATCTTTTTCTTTGATTTCCAGTATGGGAACTTCTTTATCTTTCTGATTGTTTTTCTCCTTGTCTTTACTGCATGACACAGCGAATAATGTTGCAAGAATGCAAATTATTACAGTTTTAAAATACATTTTTAAATGTTTAAGTTATAAGATTTCCGTTAAAATGATTTGGTTTTCAAAAACTTAAACCTAGTACAACTGGAGGAGATGGAGAAAGGATTTAACTCCACATATAATAGAAATTGCGATTTCAGGAAGCGTAACTTTTGGAATAACTTTTAAAATTCCTGAAAAATCTGCAATGGCAGAATCATTTTTTCTCACTGAATGTTTTACAATTTTGGCAGCCGCTGGCAATGCATGCGTATTCATATCTGCCTCTTCGTAAACATCAAGAACATGAATGTTTGTTACAGGCGGAACATGAGGAATATTCTGCAACGATTTTTCCGCCCAATTCGAATTGAAAAGGGAAAAAACCAGTATGATATAGAATAAGAAAAATGACTTCAGACCTGCCATGTCAACCAGAAAACATTAGTTTTTGAGTAAAAAACGATAGTTTGGCAAAATTAGGGATTTTTGCTGGGAAATCCGGCCATTGAATTGTTAAAAAAACTTAAACAATTGAGGAATAATTTTACTCATTCGTATTGAGATTCCTACAGAATGACAAATAGAACGTGAAGTCTATTCATGCAGTCTTTCATTCCGAAGGAATCCAAATTCTAAAATTCTGAATGAAAAATGGCATTAGGTTTTGGCTAAAGCCAATGGAATTTGGGTTATCGTTTTTAAACGGGCTAAAGCCTATTTCTATTGAATATCTAGAACAGTTTACTCAATATTCTGAAACGGTAATCAAAGATGTGTTCCAGTTTCTTTTTCACGAAAAGACGATGGGCAAATTCTCCTAAAAAACCCATAGGAAGTTCATAATCTATGGTGTCTCTCATCAGAACACCATCTTCATTGGGAATAAATTCATGGTGGTGATTCCATAGTTTGTATGGACCTTTTTTCTGAAAATCAATGAAGCTTTTCTGATAATCAACATGGGTAATCTCGGTCTGCCACTTCATTTTGATACCGAATAATGGAGAAACATAATAATCGATGAGCATTCCTTCATAGATTTCATCGTCTTCCATTTCCGTTACTACAATGAAGCCCATATCCTTCGGAGTTATTTCTGAAAGATTATTGGCTGAGGAAAAGAATTTCCAGGCCGTTTCTATATCACAATTGAGTTGTTGTTCACGGAAAAGAGTATGTTTCATAAGACAGAATCAGTTAACAGGATTGTTATGAAAACAAAGGTATAATAAAGGTTTAATTATAGATCCACATCAGTACCGGTTTTTCTGATTTTTGAATCATCGGATCAATTTCCTTCATGGCGTTGTTGGAAACAGTCGGGCAACCCCAGCCTTCAGGAGATCCGTTCGGGAAAATTTCAGTATCACTCATCAGATTCCAGGAATGAAAGACAATAAATCTTTTTAAAGCATTACTGTTGGTTTCTTCAAGGCCGTGCATCAGGTATTTGACATTGATTCCCCAATCGCTGTAGCCTCTTCCTTCCAATTTATATTTTCCTAAAGATGAAAGGTGGCTTCCGTCTTCATTACTGAAACCAGGATTTGCTTTAGAATTATCTTTACTCCAGGAATTGGAACCGCATCCATGTCCTACCAGATATTTTTTCGAAATCTTATTATTTTTAAAATCCCAGACAAAAAAACGGTTAATTCCGGAGTGAAGGCTCATATCAATAAGAATACAGAAATCTTTGCTAAGATTCTTTGAGGCACAGAATTTCAGGGCTTCTTCCGCTTTTAATTTTAATTTAGAAAGATCAACTTCAGGTTTTTTTTCTGCAACTACTGAGTTTTCTACCGTTCTTATTGTATTATTTTTCCTCTCCTGAGAACATGAACAAATCCAAAAGATGGTGAAAAACCAAAAAATCCTTTTCATACTTTATTTATAATGCTGAAAGATTCCGAAATCAGAAGGTGTCCAAAGTGCTGCTTTCTGTCCTGCTGCTTTCAACGCGTTATTTGACCAGGTATTACAAGTATAAAGAAAGCTGTACGTTCCTTTTGCATCGTAAAAGGCATCGTTATCGCTGTATACAGCATTTGTAGGAATAAACATGAAGTTTCCGTTCTGATCTCTGTCAAATTTATCTTCCACGAATTTCACCAGATTCTGATATTGATCCCTGCTGATCATAATCATTTTACAATCATCTCCTTCTTTCATCGTATTATAATAAGTACAGTGCATGGCAGAATCACTTAACCAGAATGCAGCTTTTATAGCTGTTGAGAATTTCAGGTCAGCCCACGTAGGTGTATCAAGATAAAAGCCTTTATCTCCCCATCCTATTCCTATATACTGATAGTCTGTTTTTTTTGATTTTGTATTGGCAAAAGGTATTTTCTGGCTCCAATCCTGCAGGTCGTTTTTCACAGGCAT
>CBFQYI010000247.1:0-6821 GCA_965720825.1 uncultured Chryseobacterium sp.
GAAACAAAAGGTTTTTTAATAGAAGTATCAAATTGCGTTAAAGCCGTTTTTTTTCCATTTTCGATTTTGTAGAGATTGTATTCGCCATTATTTTCATCAGAAATGAAATAGATAATACCATTTTTATCTACACTTGGGTTGAAGTCTTTTCCTTCATAATTGGTATACTGTTTGAAAGCATTGCTTTTGGGATTGTATCCAAGAATGTCAGGATTGTTTTCTCCTTTATAACGCTTTCTCTGTACCTGATGGGCACTTTCAGACGAGCTTGTGAAAAGATATTCTCCTGCAGGCGTTTCCACAAGTCCATTGGTATAATTAAAGTAATTATTGAAAAGTTTTTCCGGAGTTTTTCCTTCAATTGTCGTTTTAAAACTTCCGAAATTATTATTTCTGGTAGAAGTAAAATAAATAGTTTTACTGTCCCATGCCCAGCTTTCCATTTCATCTCTTCCGGTATGGAAAGTCAGCTGCTTGATGGTTCCGCCTCCTGCAGGCATTACGTACACGTCATAATTGCCATATTGATTAGAGCTGAATGCCAGCCATTTTCCATCCGGAGAAAGGCGGGGATTGATTTCTTCTCCATCCAGTGCGGTAATTCTTGAAGCGTTCCCTCCATTGGAGTCTGCTTTCCATATATCACCATCATAAGCAAAGTAACTTGTCTTTCCATCAGGGCTCAATGAGGGGCTTGATAAAAAATAAGACTTTTCCTGCGCTGAAATCCCTATAATAGAAAATGCTGTTAATAACGAAATAATAGTTTTCTTCATGGTACAATTGGGTATTTATGCAATACTATATATTGGTTTTATTATTTTTTGCTGTTGTAGAGTGTGTTTTGAGAATTTTCTCAATACCGATTACTCTAAAAAGAATAGTCGGATGATTAAGGAAATCGTTACATGAAAAACGCCTGAAAGAGCGGATGACATTCAATACAACAGATCAATACTTCGTAAAAACTTAAGATAAGTTGCAAATATCTGTCTTTTTGTGGTTGTTGCAGTGTGTTGTTCAGATTAAAGCACAAAAAAAGACTCACATTTCTGTAAGTCTTTTTGCTCCTCCTGCTGGGCTCGAACCAGCGACCCTCTGATTAACAGTCAGATGCTCTAACCAACTGAGCTAAGGAGGAATGTCCTTTGTTTTAAGTGGTGCAAATATAGGACGAATATTTATACCCTACAAATATTTTTAAGAAAAATTTTAAAAAAATTATAATTTACCCATAAATACTTTGAAGATGTCGCTTCCGAAGATCAGTAACATCAATCCTAAGAGGAAGATAACTCCAATCATCTGTGCGTTTTCCAACACTTTCTGCGGAACAGGTTTCCCTACAATAATTTCATATAAAGTAAATAAAACGTGTCCACCATCAAGTCCCGGAATAGGAATAAGGTTCAGGAATGCCAACCATACGGAGAACATTGCTGTAAAGCTCCAGAAAGCAACCCAGTTGATCTTAACGCTTCCATCCGCATCTTTATCCACAGGCATATTCTTTACGATCGCAATAGGACCTCCAACGTTCTTATACCCCTGAACTTTAGAGTTAAACATGATTTTGAACTGCTTAACCTGAGTAGTCAATGCTTCAATAGTTCTTGTAAATCCTCTTGGAATAGCTTCTCCGAAAGAATATTTTTTATTCGTTACAATATCTTTTGCAATACTTTTGGTGTCAATGGCGATCCCCAGTTTTCCGTTTTTATCTACAGAAACTGCCGGTAATGTCTGTAGAGCTCCGTTTCTTTCAACGTCTACGGTGATTGTTTTACCTTTATTTTCACTCAAAAGAGCACTTACTTCATCAAAGAATGCTGCTTTTTTACCATTGATTCCTACAATTTTATCTCCTTTCGCAAGACCAGATGCCTGAGAAGAAGGAGTTGCTAATGAATCAATAACCATAGAAACTCTTGGAGTGATATAAAGTCTTGCTTCTTTCTGTTTAAGAACATCTGCTACACCGTCTGCATTCACCGGGAAAGTAACTTCCTGCCCGTTTCTGTTTACGGTAACATGATCTCCTAATAGAATATTGATTGAAGTATTTTCAAGTCTTTCCGCAGGTTTTCCGTCTACGCTGATGATTTTGTCACCATTCTGGAATCCCATTTTCTTTCCTGCTGAAGTCGCTTCAATACCGTTGTTGAATTTTGTAATATCTGTATACGTTTCTCCGTTGAAGAAAGAAAGACAGCTATAGATCAGCCATGCAAGGAAAAAGTTAACCGTAACTCCTCCTAACATAATGATCAATCTCTGCCAAGCCGGTTTTGATCTGAATTCCCATGGTTCTGCCGGTTTTTTCATTTGAGCAGTATCCATACTTTCGTCCACCATTCCGGCAATCTTCACATACCCTCCGAAAGGAAGCCATCCGATACCATATTTAGTTTGTTCAGGATGTTTTCTCCAGTCGTTGTCCGGAAGTTTTGATATATCGATAGGAACTTCTTCCTTCTTTCCATTAACCTCTATTACTTCAGAATCCGGTAAGTTCTTTGATAAAAACTTATACTGCCATTTTCCGTTGATTTTCTTCATGGAGAATATGGAGAAGTAAGGATCAAAAAACAGGAAAAACTTCTCTGCTCTGGTCTTGAACCATATTGCCGGTAAGAAATGCCCAAGCTCATGAAGAAGCACAAGTATAGAGATGCTCAGAATGAACTGAAAAAGTTTGATTGCTATTTCCATTAATAATTTTTAGATTTTAATTTGCAAAGGTAACAATTATCAAAACTATGCCAAATAAAAAAGCTCCCCGAAACAAGAAGCTTTGTCATATTTAAAGACGATTTGATTATAAATTGAAAGAAACACCGAGGCTGCCATTATTACCTACCTCTGCAAAGACCCCTATTTTCTCTGTGAAGAAATAGCGGGCTCCGATGTGGGCTCCCACTCCAAAGTCTTTTCCAAGAACTCCAAGGTCTACGCCAGGGTAGATGTCCCATTTAGAAGGCAAATTTAAAGCTTCCTGTAAATGAAAGTTCAGTCTCCCGAAAACAAAAACACGATTATCCTTATCGTTGTTTTTATAATTGTCGAAGTAGCCATTAATTCCGGCTCCTACTGAAATAAGTTTATTCAGTCCATAGTCGTAAGTTCCCGTAATTCCGGTTCCATATCCCCACGCGCTCAGTCCCAGTTGTATTTTCTGATCTCCCTTTCCTGTCCAGGCCTGAGCATTAGCCATAGCACCAAAAAAGAAGACCGTCACCATAAAAAACAATTTCTTCATAAATTTTTAATTTTAAGGGTAATAATAAAAAATATCTCTATCAAAAATGAAACCGAAAGAATGGCAGTAGTATAAAAATGGCTGACTTTAATAAATTATTAAGAAATAGAGCCTGGTTTTTGTATGAAAAACCATCTTTTCAACCATTTAATTCTGCTTTTGTAAAGATAAAAGCTGTAATTTTATACTTCATATTTGAAATAATTGAAAAGAATAAAAGATGAAAGTTGTAGGGCTAAATTTAGATATCATCTGGAAAAATAAAACTGAGAATTTTGCACGTATAGAAAGCGAACTACTAAATTTGGAAGCGGATCTGTTTCTTCTTCCCGAAATGTTTTCAACAGGCTTCTGTATGGATGCTTTTGAAGTTTCGGACAGAAATAATGAGTCACTGGAGTTTTTGAAAAAGATCTCGAAAGAGAAAAAAGCAGCATTCTGCGGAAGTGCTCCGGTAGAACAAAACGGAAACTTTTATAACAGAATGTTTTTTATAAAGCCGGATGGTGAAACATCTTTTTATGATAAAAGACACCTGTTCTCTTTTTCCGGAGAAGATAAAGTCTATAAACCTGGTAAAGACAGAGTAATTATTGAATATAAAGGAGTGCGCTTCCTTCTTCAGGTGTGTTATGATCTGCGTTTTCCTGTCTTTGCAAGGAATAATGATGATTATGATGCCATTTTATATGTTGCCAACTGGCCTGAGAAAAGGGTAGGAGCATGGGAACATTTATTAAAAGCCAGAGCAATTGAAAACCTATCTTTTGTATTTGGTTTAAACAGAATAGGGACAGATGGAAATGATCTGTTTTATCAGGAAAGTTCTCACTGCTTCTTTGGGGATGGAAAAGAAATTTCTCAGAAACAGGGAAATCTTGTATCGGCAGAACTCTATATGGAAGAATTGAACGATTTTAGAAAGCATTTCCAGTTTTTGAATGATAGAGATTCATTTTCTATTGAATTTTAGGATTTTCCCACAGATTTCGCAGATCTTCACAGATTTTTAATTTCTATATAAAGAAAAACAAGCATAATTATCTGTGGCAATCTGTGCGATCTGTGGGAATTATAAAAAGCAAAAAACTGTGAAAAATCACAGTTTTAAGCATACTCTTGTAAAAGTTGTGTGAGGGTATTCACATCATGAACACCACTTTCCTTCCATAGCATTTCTCCTTTTTTGAAAATGGCCAGTGTAGGGACTCCACGAACTCCATATTGAGCTGCCAGTGCAGGATATTGATCTACATCTACCTTTATAATTCTGGCTCCTTCACCAATATTTTCCTTTACTGTATTTAATACCGAAGACTGTACTTTGCAAGGCTGACACCATGTTGCGAAAAAATCGATAAGTACGGGTCTTTCGGAATCTATGATTTCCTGAAATTTTTGTGACATAGTTTTGGTTTTATTAGTTTGCTTTTTTGTTTGTTTCATCCTGGATCGCTTTTACATTCTTCCAGGTTGTACCATCATAAGCTTCCACACCGTTTTTCTTCAGAATTTCCATCGCCTGATCTGCCTGAATTCCTTTATTACAGAAAACAACAACTTTTTTACCCTTCAGGGTCTCCATATTGTTTTGAATCTCTGCCAAAGGAATGTTGATGGCATTCTTTGCCGTTCCTGCAGCATACTGTTCCGGAATTCGGACATCTACCAATAGTACGTCAGAACTGGTGACAACTTCTTTAATGTTAGTTGTGGAAACTGTAGCCGTATGATTTGTCTTACAGGCACTTAATGTAAATGCTAATGCTAAGAATAATCCGAAAAACTGAATTTTCATGATCTTATAGGGTCTTAGATTGGCATACAAAATCTGTAGTCGGAAGTTTTTCCGTTTTTTTGATTCCGTTAAATCCTCCTTCTATTTCGGTAAAGTTTCTGATTCCGTGAGAGTTAAGAATGCTTGCTGCAATCATGCTTCTGTATCCGCCGGCACAGTGAAGGAAAAAGTGTTCAGAATCATCAATGGTGCGTGCCCAGTCGCTGATGGTATCCAATGGTTTGTTATAAGCGTTGTCAATGTGTTCTGCAGAATATTCAGTCAGTTTTCTTACATCAATTACGGTAGCATTTTCTGTAAATTGTTCTGCAAATTCAGCCGGAGTAATTCTTTTGATCTCATCCGTCTCTTTTCCTGCAGTTTTCCATGCTTCAAAACTTCCTTTCAGATAACCAATCACATTGTCAAAGCCTACTCGGCTCAATCTTGTGATCACTTCCTCTTCAGTTCCTTCATCAGTAACTAATAATAAAGGGTGTTTTACATCTACAATAAGAGTTCCTACCCATGGGGCAAAATCTCCTTTTAGTCCTATATTGATAGAGTTCGGAACAAAACCTTTATGGAAGTCCGCAGCTCCTCTTGTATCTAAAATTAATGCTCCTGTTTCTTCTGCCAGTGCTTCGAAATCTTCTGGTGCTACAGGCTGTAGTCCTTTGTTCATTACAACGTCCAGACTTTCATAGCCCCCTTTATTTAAAGCGACATTCATTCCGAAATATTTCGGCGGAGCTGTTAAACCATCCAGAACTTCTCTGATGAAAGATTCTTTATCCGGCTGATTAAGTGCATAATTGGTTTTCTTTTGGTTTCCTAAAATATCAACTGTCTCTTTCTGCATATTTTTCCCACAGGCAGATCCGGCTCCGTGCGCTGGATAAACTGTGATGCTGTCATCCAATGGCATGATTTTGTTTTGAAGACTGTCGTACAGAATTCCCGCAAGGTCTTCCTGAGTAAGGTTAGTCGCCTTCTGTGCAAGATCCGGTCTTCCTACATCTCCTAAAAACAGGGTATCACCTGTGAAAATTGCAGTTTCAACACCGTTTTCATCTATTAAAAGGTAAGTACTGCTTTCCATCGTATGTCCTGGAGTGTGCATTACTTTTATTTTCACTTTTCCGATCTCAAAAATCTGATTGTCTTCAGCAATAATAGCATCAAATTCAGGCGCCGCAGTGGGCCCGTATACAATGGGAGCATCTGTTTTTTTGCTTAAATCCAAATGCCCTGATACAAAATCAGCATGGAAGTGAGTTTCAAAAATATATTTTAAAGTGACATTGTCTTTTTCCAGACGATCCAGATAAGGTTTTACTTCTCTTAGCGGATCAATAATGGCAGCTTCATTCTCTGATACAATATAATAGGCGCCCTGAGCCAGACAGCCCGTATATATTTGTTCAATTTTCATTGGGGTCTTTTTTTAATGAGTTAAAGATACGAAGTATTAGATAAATTCTAAATGAAATGTTAAATCCCATTGATAGTTTCTTTCAATACTTTGTTAAACGCGTGTTTAGTGTGTGTTGTTTTTTTAAGCAAAAAGAATGCCTTACATAAAGATAATGATAAATACTGTCTTATATCATGTTTAGTTCTTATAACCATCCTGTACAAAAAAAAGAATAATCGTGGTTTAAAATTTGATTATCAAAGGGCAAATTTATTTTCGAAAGGAATAGAGAGAAGTTCTTCAGAAAATATCTTTACATATTTTACAAAAAATTTTATATTTATAAGTTAAAAAATCAATAAGATGTC
>CBFQYI010000248.1:0-6788 GCA_965720825.1 uncultured Chryseobacterium sp.
CCGGAGGTTTTGGAGCGGGAGCTTTCTTACGGATTCTTCTGCGCATAAGTTTTATTTTTATGAGATAAGAACATATATTTATTACAGCAGATAATTGATAAATGCGGATGCAGATTTCCAATCCCGGTTGAGATCTTTAACAACATTATATCCCGTAATTTCCAAAGCGATACAGGCGGAAATAGCACTGGCAGACAACATTTGTTTCAATTGGTGAGGAGGAAGGGTCAGGATATAATCATCCGGAATGATAAGCGGTTTGCTGCCGGATGGAGGGGTCTCATTCACTACGATACTCAGAATTTCCTGAAAATAATGAGCAATCAGCTTGGAAGCCTGAAATTCCAGTTCCCTTTTTAATGCAACAATTTCATCCTGGGTCACGAGTTCAGAAATAGCACTTACATCCACATCATGTACAGAATATTGTGCTTCACCCGTATCTGATGGAGTAATTGTAATATCTGTCTTCAGTGTCCACTTTGACTTTTCAAGATTGACCGTAAGAAGTTTTGAATCATAATCCGGAACAGCAATTTCGTTCAGAGAAGTGAGAGGTAAGATTCTTACATTACAGTAAAAGACCTTTGGATCATCCAGTTTGACCATGATCACGGCAATTCCCGTGGATTTATCTTTAGGTTCCACTACAAAAGACTGAAAATGATTGTATCTTTTACCTCCTCTGTTGAGACAGTTGACCAGTCTTACCGACGGCTGAATATTAATATCAGAGGTCTGAAGATTAAATACAAAACGTTCCGAATTGTGTTCCGTCTTTTTAGGTTCTGCACTTTTGGTGTCCAGATAATTGGTTTCGCTGTTTTTGACCAGATAAAGTCGTTCATTTAAATCATTTAAGCTTTCCAGATTTAAAATTTTGGCGGGTTTGGTTACTGAGGAATAATTCATCTCTTATTTATTTTAATTTTTTCAATGAGTTGGGCTATTATTGTTTTTCTCTTTGGATGTACTTCAGGCTCTGCTAAAGGAATTACTGCTTCTTTAATCTCTGGTTTTACGAGTGGCTGCGTCAGTTTTACTGACTTTAATACTAATTTTCCCCCATGATCAGCCGTGATAAAGCTTTTTCTCATATCTTCCTTTTCTGATAGGGCTTCTTCCGGAACCGGATCTACCCGTTTTTTTTTTCGGGATCTTCAGTCTCAGAGGAAACTTCCGTATAGGATGGGGGAGATGGAAGAGCTTCTGAGACCGGAAGCGCGTTGACATTATAAATAGTATTGGAAATTTTAGCCTTTACTTCAGCATATTCACTCACCATTTTGAATAAGTCTTTCATCATTTCATTCCCTTTTCCTGCATCCTGGCCCTGAAGGTTTTCGGCCATCTGAACAGAGGTTTCTTTACTTCCGGGAGCCGGCCCGAAAGTCGTTCCATACGTCAGTAGATTATTAGCCAGTCTGCTTAATGCGATAAGACCTACCTGCTCGAATCCTTTTAAAAAAGACTGTAAATCCTGAACCATCATTCCTGTAGACTGTTCTATCATTACTTTGGTTACTCCGGTCATTGGAGAAGCCTTAGGCGGAGCCAGTACCTCACTGTTCACAAATACTACAGCTTTCTCCGCCGGAGTGGTAGCATTGGCTGCCTGGGATTGTTGGGTTTCACTGTTGTTTTCACTCATGATGGTAAGGTTTTAGATTATCCTTTTAAAATTTTAATGGCATCTGCAACAATCGCAGGGTTGAGCTGGTTCAAGTTCTGCTGGTTTGTTACAGAATTCTGAATGGAAATTCCACTGGCATGCGTGGCCATCTGGTAAAGCATACTCATAGCCTGTGCGGGAGACTCACCAAGTACCGTAACGTTAGTCTGCGTTACTGCATCTGTAGTCTGGGTGTTTACTGTTTCTGCCATATTCTGGTTTTAATGGGGTTACTATTTTTTTAAAATTAAATGTTGACTATGAGATTGTTGATCTCTTTTGTCTGATACAAATTTCATCAAACAAAATAAATCTTCATTAAGGGAAAAAACGGAATTTTAAAAAATAAGGGAATTCTCCTATGAGTGAAATTTTAATAATGACTCTTTATAATATCTGAGAAGGTAATGAATGAAATAAACAAATACATTACCTGTAAATAAGGGTAAACCCTGAATTTCTGAAAATGGGTTTTTCCCCTTTAACGAGTCAGAATGTTTCCGCGGAAATTTGTGTCATTAATATTGGTGTAAACTCCAGAAATCAAATGAATAACCTTAAATAAAACGATTATGAGCATTATAGGAAAATACAACAATTTGTTTTTCAGTGCAAAAGGAACAAATAACAAAGCTAAGATAGGAATCAGGCTGAAAAACGGAAAGATAAAAACAATGACTGTGCAGGAGGTCTTCAATACCTACTTTATAAACAGCAGGGAAAACGAAAGAAAGATGCTGGAAACCTTGGAGCTGATGGGAGGAGATATAAAAGATATTATTCAGGTACTTGACATTTATAATGCAGACTATCTATCTGAAGGAGACTATAAATTCAACCATGATCAGTGGGAAAGTGACAGGTATGAAAATGAAAGAAAAGAAAAGTATGGGGATGTCAGTGAAAAGGAAAGGCATGAAGTTAATATCATTATGAATACCCAGGTTATTGCATCTTCTGTATATCGGGATTTGCAGCAATTGTTTTTTATCAAAAAATTTCATGAAAGAAGATGGGACAGCGGAAGTAAAAGTAAAGAATTTATGAGGCAAAGACTTGGTTTATTGAGAAATGGAACACAAGGCAGCCCTGATCTCCATACGATGACATTTTACAGAACAATGGGAGAAGCAGAGTTTAAAGGAATAAGTGAATGGGCTGAAAAATATAGGACAGAAGGTGGAAATATTAAAACTGATCTTACTTTCCATCATGAAATAATGAATTCAAAGGTATTTGTCAACAATAATATCCCGAATGAGATACCTGTTCGTCACCATTTGGGCGGATACAGCCAGGCCAGATGGTATGCGAGACCTGACAGGCATCAGTTTAAATTTCTCGTGCAGTTTGTATTGAATAAGAATGCTAAAGGATTCTTTGGAGAGCCGGAGCAGTTAGTTTTACAAAGAACAGCAAAGAATAGCAATTCTGCGGTAGCAAAAATTAAATCATGGTTTGAAGATAACGAAATACCGTTTGAAGAAATAAGTAACAGTGAAGGCCAAAAAGCAGGTAGAATAGGCCTTAAAAATGAAGATAAGGAAGGAGAGGGATTAAGTATTTCGTTAGGCGAGAGTGGAGATACTCAGGAAGTATTTCAAGGTTTACTCAGTAGAATACGACTTATTGAAGTAATTGCTCCGGAATAGATTTTTCAAAATTAATATATCAAAAAGACAGCCCTTTCAATAAAAGGCTGTCTTTTTAATAAATTAGGTTATGCTGAAAGTGGACGATCCTGATCCAGTTCTTTCCTCTTCCTCCAGAAGAAATAAGCCACAACAGCCGTTGCAATAGGCAGCGCAATACCAAACTCATCAATATAATAATTCGTATTTCCTGTATCTACAGTAAGAGGAGTAAAAATAGACTGTATAAAAAGGTTATGACTGGCATGTAAAATAACACCTGTCCATAAACTCCCGGATTTTAACCTTAACCAGGTGAAAATAAAACAAGCTGCAAATATCATAACCGTAAAACATAGAAGAGCCAGCCATTTAGGCCCACCTGTATTATAATTGGAAAAAAGCAGGAGAGGATAATGATAAATCGACCAGATCACACCCATCCAAAGAGAAGTAGCGGTATAAGAATTCATTTTGGCCAGCTGAGGAGTGAGAAGACCACGCCAGCCTATTTCTTCCCCTAATGCAGACCCCACCGAACGTACCATACCAAAACTGCTCATCAGAATAACATACAGAATGATCGTGAGACCATCTGAAAGGTTCCAGCCCATTCCTTTGCCAATTTCTGCGACAAACTCATGATTATAAAAACCACCAGCTCCACTGATCCAGATGATGAGGTAAGGAATCAAACTGTAAAGAACAGGAATACAATATGCCATGATCTGGTACTTTGTCAGTCCCCACTTCCATCCCAGAGATGAAATCGGGATATTCCGGATACGACAGGTAAGAAATGCAGCAATAGCGGGACACCACATGACAATTGTTGCATAAGAGATCATTCCGCCGCCAAGTTTTCCTGTACGGATACACATATAATAAACAGGAAGACAGAAAAGCAGGGTAAGAATCAGATAAGTAGCAATATTCTTCCTGATTTCGGATTTGGATATTGTATTTTCCATAAGCTGATCTGGTGTTAATGTTTGTAAATAACTGAAAAATAGAAAGTTATTTTTAAATAAAAATACACTTATTTTTTATATGAATAATAATTTAAACATCAGCGGAGGTAAGAAAAAATTTTAATAAGGAAAACTGTAAATTAGCCAAAACTTTTTTTTCAGAATATCCCAAACGATGTCCAAGCTAAAAGCCATAAGAGAACAAAAAAATCTGACCCAGGAAGAACTGTCAGAACAATCCAAAATTTCCGTAAGAACCATTCAAAGGATAGAATCCGGAACAGAACCTAAGGGACATACATTACGAGCACTGGCACAGGCTCTGGAAATAGAAGAGATTGAATTGCAGCAGGATCAACAACAAGTAATTTCAGAAACAGATGAGTTTGAAATAGAAGCAAAAGAAGAGGAAGCTCCAATCAATTATTCATATATTAAAATCATTAATCTTTCATCACTCATCTTTACTCTTTTACCACCACTGAACATTTTCGTTCCGCTTATTCTCATGCATAGTATGAAGCAGAGAAACAGTCTGGCCAGACAGATTATTTCGGTTCAGATGATCTGGACAGTGATGGCACCTATTACCTTCATGCTCGGCATCTTTTTAAAGTTCGGAAAACAGTTTACCCTGATCCTTATGATCCTGATTGTGCTTTCCAATGTGTTTATTATCCTACGCAATGCAGCCGAAATAGATAAGAATAAAAGACTATATATTAGGCTGAAATTCAGTATGATATAAAACCTGTCATGGCTTTGTCGGGTTTTTGTCGGGTTCATTTTTAGCAGAAAAACAAAAGGAAATTCAATCTTTGTCAAAAAAACAATAATGACAAAGTCTTCAAAGTTTATCCTTCCTCTTTTTATGCTGTTCATGAGTGTCATGCACGCGCAGATAGAAAAAACAGATCCTCTTTATAAAACCATTATGTCGAAAGACAGCCTGTTTTTTTCGGTGGGTTACAATACCTGCAACATGAAGCAGATGGAAAATCTGTTGAGCGACAGCTTTGAATTTTATCACGATAAAGGAGGTTTCGAGGACAGGAAAAATTTTATCATTGATTTTAAAAACGGATTGTGCAAATCTCCGGAAACCTATCAGATAAAAAGAGTACTGGTTGATAAAAGCACAGAAGTTTATCCTATGTACAAAGATGGGAAGATCTACGCTGCCATTCAGAACGGAGATCACTTGTTTTATGAAAAGATGGGAGGACAAGCCGAGAAATTAGTCGGGGAAGCAAAATTTACCCATTTATGGATACTGGAACATAATGAGTGGAAGCTTAAAAATTCATTGAGCTTTAATCACCATCCGAAACAGACTACCGATAGTGAAACCATGTTTGATAACGATCAGTCTATGCAAAGCTGGTTGAAAGAAAACAATATTCCAACGCTGGGATTAGGGATTATCGAAGGTGGAAAATTACAACAGATAAAAGTTTTTGGCGAGATCAGAAAAGGAATTTCGGCACCTCATAATGCCTTATTTAATGTAGCATCTCTTACCAAACCCGTTACAGCCATGGTAACCCTACGCCTGATAAGTTTAGGCAAGTGGAAACTGGATGAACCTCTTGATACCTATTGGATAGACCCCGATATTGTAAATGATCCAAGACATAAAAAATTAACAACCAGAGTGATCCTGAGCCACCAGACAGGTTTCCCGAACTGGAGATGGATGAATACAGATAAGAAACTGAATTTTCAGTTTGATCCCGGAACAAAATACCAATACTCAGGAGAAGGTTTTGAATATCTTCGGAAAGCACTGGAAAAGAAGTTTGGGAAAACATTGGAGCAGTTAGCGCAGGAACTCATCTTCCAGCCTCTCAAAATGAAGGATACCAGTTACATTTGGGATAAAAACACAAATGAAGCAAGATTTGTAACAGGATATAATGAAAAAAGGGAAGCTTATCTCATCGAAAAAATTAATACAGCCAATGCCGCAGATGATCTCCATACCACGATAGAAGATTACGGAAATTTTATGATCAGTGTTATGAAAGGGAAAAACCTGAAACCAGAAATTTTTCAGGAAATGATCAGAAAGCAGGTCAAAACAAAAGAGAATAAATATTTTGGATTGGGATTCGAAATATATGACCTTGGAAATGGAGATTATGCCTTATCACATAGTGGCGCTGATAAAGGCACTCAATGTATTGCTATCCTATTGCCTAATTCAGGTAAAGGAGTTGTAATTTTCACCAATATTGATGATGGCTATAAGGTTTATGAAAAGCTTGTGCTTCATTATCTGGGAAAGGAAGGGAAGAAGATTGTTGAGATAGAAACCAGATAACTCTTATGTAATGAAAATCTTTGTATATTCGGAGTATCAATCTGGAAATAAGTACAATAGGTTTGTATTTGTTTCCAGGATACTTTATTATGAACCGAAATAAAACGAAAGCCATGTGGCAATATTATATCATCCTTGGAGCAGGAGTCATTCAGTAACAGGAGGAGGTTATTTTATTGCAAAGCAGTTTT
>CBFQYI010000249.1:0-6760 GCA_965720825.1 uncultured Chryseobacterium sp.
AAGCTATTATCAGGGGTACTGATGGTAAGTTTGGTATCAGGAGTTGTGGTACCAAGACCTACACGGTCATTGGCCGCATCTACAGATAATGTATTTCCATCTACAGAAAAAGCATTGGTCTGTGTTCCTGTAAAGGCAAGAGTATTGGCTCCCTGGGTCACCGTACGGTTTCCTGTCAGAGAACCATCCGTGTTATAAATATTGGTAGATGCAGGTGCTGCCGGCAAAGCTTTCCATGTTGCCACTCCGCTGGCGTCGGATGTTAAAACTTTGTCTGTACCCTGTGTTCCATCTACAATTTTCAAAGCTCCGCTTGTGCCGGATTCAATTTGAAGTTTACTGGTAGGATTCGTTGTCCCGATACCAACATTTCCGGAGGATTTGATCGTCAGCCTTGGTGCATAATCTGTAGCATTTCTGGTAGAAAACTGCAGACCTGCATAGCTGTTGGCTGCATCACGGTCAATACCTGTAATGCTGGCCCCGGAAAGTCCTGTTTCGGATGTTGATTGGATAAATACTATTTCACCAAACTGCCCGCCGGTACCATTTAAATTATAGAGCGTAATATTTCTTGCTATTCCTTGCAGACACGCAGCTCCACAATTTTCAATTCCTGCAGAAATGGTATTGGTGGTAGCTCCCGGACTGTTTTGAACGGAGAGAGAAGAAGCAGGAGCTATAGTACCAATTCCAACTCTGCTATTCGCGGCGTCCACTGAAAAATTTTTCCCGTTTACAGAAAATGCATTGGTTTGCGTTCCTGTAAATGCTAAGGTATTAGCGCCTTGCGTTACGGTTCTGTTACCGGTAAGAGTACCATTTGCATTATAAAGATTAACGGTACTATCCAGCTTGGTCCACACAGTACCATTGTAATAATAATAGCCTGCAGTATCAATATTTACAGCAGTACCTGCAGCGGTACCTGTAGCAATACTGTTTACATAGATGAGTGTGGACACCGGAACTCCGGTCATACTCTGAGCCCTTTGTCTGTCTACTCTTGGAATAAGCAGTCCTTCTGCTGTTGAAGCTGTACCTGTACTGTTTTTAGCTGTAACGTCAAGGGTTGCAGTAGGGGTTGCAGTGTTAATGCCCACCTGTGATTTTGCCACCAATGAAAAAGTGGTAAGCAAGCCTGCTAGAAATAATTTTTTTTTCATAATGTGTAATAAATTAAATTAATCTTTTCTTTGTGTCAACTGTTCTATAACAGAAGCATAATATTATTATGTATTGGGGAAGTTATAGGATTTTTTTCTCTTAAAGATTTTAATATTGAGAGTATAATGTATTATATAGGGATGCCCTCAACTCATCTGTATTTTTTATTGGTTAATTGATTCTCATTGATTATTTTTTAACCTTGAATTCGGTGGGCAAAGATAATGCCTGGTGAGGTTTGTGGTTTGTATTATGCATACAACATGTATACATCTATCATACATCATATATGCATTATTTATTGATAAAATGAATAATATCTTTAAAAAGTATTGATAAATTAAATCACCAATAAATGAACTAAAAATGAATTTGATAAGTGTAGTCCTTTATATTTTGATGGAATAAAGTTCAAATGATAATTATGTATTTTTATTTTTAAAATATTGAAATGCTGTAATCTTACGTTATTGTTGTTTTTCTGTTTCGAAATGAATGTTTTTGCAGGTATCATCTTCAATCTAGAAGGATGGTGTTTTACAGACGGTTTTACCAGCTCTCTGTTCTTATCAGGCATTTGAAACCTACAGGCCATTATCATTGACAAAATAAAAAGCACAGACAAGTTTAGAGAGCGTTTTTTTACTATTTGTATCGCTCCGGTAACTTTCAAAAGCTATAAACTTTCATACTCTATTTCTTAATTTTAAATACCTTTTAATATATAAAACATAATGGTTTCGTCTTCGGGAAGAATATTTTGTATGAAAAAAAGAGTTCTACAGAAATAGAAAAAAAGTGGGAATGATAAAAGAATACTTGTATTGGATATTTCAGAATCCATACTATAAAAAACCGGAACAAAAATGTTTTTGTTCCGGTTTTTTTATATTCGTTTTTGTCCTGAATAGCTATAGAATAGCAGGATTCATGATCTGAATTTTTATAATCCTGCGGGTTGTGCTGCTGCGGCTCCTGTGTTACTTCCTCCTAAGTTCTGGTTTACAGGAAGGTGAATTTTAATTAGACTATTATTGATTACAAGACAATAAATCTGCCAGGTGCCATTAAGACCGTCGTTTGTACTAGTGGCCGGAAAGTCTGCCCTCAGACGCCAGGTATTATTAACTACATTAGCAATTACATTAGGGGGAGAGAAGTAGGGTTGTGCGGTGCCTGGATTTCCAACATTTAAATTGCCGGTAAAATAAGATCCTATCACTGCCACCGTATATTCTCCCGAATTGATTTTGGTATCATAGTTGTCAATCCAATCACCCTGAACGTTAGAAAGTGTGTAGCTAATAAAATTGATGGGTGCCGTATTTCCACTAGGTGACATTATTGCTTTTACTTCTCCTGTTACATTATCTTTTACTAAAGTTGAGACACTAACATTGCTATTAGTACCAGTGGCTGATCCTATTCTCAGATTTCCATTTATATCAAGTTTTGTTGAAGGGCTGTTGATTCCAATTCCTACATTTCCTCCTGCCGGGTTCAGCACTAAAGGAAGAGCTGTGGCAGTTGCTTTGTTCTGGCTGGAAATATAAGATCCAAAAGGTGTGTTGGCATAGGTTCCGAAGTCTAAAGCATGGTTGCTGTCCCCATCCACTCTAAGTGTGGCATTGGTATTGGGTGTGCCCAATGCTGAAGGTTGGGCATTAGTGCCTGCTACCACCAGTTTATTAGTGGGGGATGCCGTTCCAATTCCTAAGCGATTATTGGCAGCATCCACAGATAAGGTACTCCCATCCACAGAGAATGTATTGGTCTGTGTCCCTGTAAATGCTAAGGTATTAGCACCTTGCGTTACGATTCTGTTGCCGGTAAGAGTACCATTTGCATTATAAATATTAACCGGGTTGTTCAACTTGGTCCATACAGTGCCATCGTAATAATAATAGCCCACAGCATCAATATTCACAGCAGTACCCGCTGCGGTACCTGTAGCGATACTGTTTACATAGATCAGAGTGGATACAGGAACTGCAGTCATACTCTGAGCTTTTTGTCTGTCTACTCTTGGTACAAGGATTCCTTCTACTGATGAACCTGTACCGGTGCTGTTTTTAGCGGTCACATCAAAGGTTGCAGCGGGGGCTGAAGTGTTAATGCCCACCTGTGATTTTGCGACCAATGAAATGAGGGTAAGGAAGCTAGTTAGTAATAAGTTTTTTTTCATAATGCAATGATTTAAATTAAAATTTTTCTTTGTGTTGATAGAATGTTAAACTCTTGTAAAGGTACTATGTGTTTGGGGTTATTGTTCTTTTTGTGCATACATCATAAGTGCATCATTTATATAGACTTGTATTTTTTATTTGTAAAGTAAACGAGATTTAGGAAAAATATGAATATATTAAACCACATATAAGTGAATTAGATAATAAAGTATTGCCTGTGTTCTTTTGTTATTGCTGTTTTTAAAATGTATTGGTGGAAGTTTTATAGTTTATGCTCTTGCATATTAAATGATGGGATATTGCTCCAGGTGAGATGATTACTTTTCTTGTGCATTTCTTACTTTATGTTTTCCAAGGAAGATAGGTGTATATGAGTTTTTGCAGCATCAGTGCAAAATGCTGTATACATGTTGTACGGCTTTGACTTGTATATTTCTTTTTTTTTCTAATCTTACTAAAAGTTTAAGAAATGGCTACCGTATTCTTATTTTTATAATTGGTTGTTAATGTATTGCTTACATTAAGGATTGCTCCCTATTTTATAATGAATAAGATTAAATAATGCACTACTCATAAACACCAGATTCATGATGAACTATAATAAAAGTTCCGGAGATTATCCTCATCGTCCCCTATTACGAAAATTAGGTCTTATCGGAGGTCTTTCCTGGCATTCCACGCTGGAATATTATATTTACCTGAACCAAACCATAAATGATCATTTCGGTAGTAATACCAATCCTCCCCTTGTACTAGTAAATCTTGATCAGTATACTATGCATCAACTGCAAAAATCGGATCATTGGGATGTGATAGCAACAATGCTGATTGAAGCCTGTGATCAGTTATATAAAGCAGGAGCCTCTGCTGTCATGTTTTGTGCTAATACTCCTCACAAAGTGTATCATGATGTGCAGGCCCATAGCAGGATTCCCATACTGCATATCGGAGATGCAACAGGAGCTGCGATTAGGAAGCAAGGTCTTCGAAAGGTTGGGCTTATCGGAACAATATTTACCATGGAAGAGCCATTTATTGCAAATATCTTAAAGGATCATTATGATATTGAAGTGATTGTACCTGACAAAAAAGAATACAGAAAAAAACTTCACATGATCATACAAAAAGAACTGTCTCTTGGTATTTTGAAACCAGAAACAAAAAAGTACATATTGGATCAGGTTGCCATTCTTGCAACAAAGGGAGCTGAAGGTATTATATTAGGATGTACCGAGTTTCCGCTTATTATTGGACAGAATGATTTGAAAATACCATTATTCAATACAACAATGTTGCATGCTCAAATGGGGGCGGATTTTATTTTAGGGATTTAATGTAAACTGATTACCGTGCCTTATAGAATTTTAATTGTTTAATTTAATTTTAATACGAATGGAAAAAAAGATTTCATTATCTGCTATTGCAGTATTTATTTTGTTGTTTATAGTAAGTTCGTCAGTAAATCTGACAGCACAAAAGGGAAGTCCTGCTATAGATTTTTCGGGATATAAAACACTCAGAGTGAAACCCAGTGAAGCTGACCCCTCGGTAAAGAAGTGGGACAGTGCACATATTGTATTTTATGACAAAGCCATTAAAAATAATAAGGTATTGTTATGGCTTACAGGAACCACTGGATCGACTGATCATTTTCCTCAAAGTTTTTTTAAAACCGCATTGGATCAGGGATATAGGATCATAGCACTTTCATTTATGAGCACACCCGGAGTTTCACAGGTTTGTGAAGGAGATTATTTGAGTCAAAATGTTGATTGTGCTGCAGAATTCCGTAGAAAACGTATTTATGGGGATAATACTTTTCTGCCCATTCCGGATCAGTATCAGGATGCAATTATCCCTCGCCTGACAAAACTTTTGCAGTATTTGTCGAAAAATGATAAAGAAGGTATATGGTCTCAGTATCTTGATCAGAACACGGGTAAACCTGTCTGGAGCAAGATTGCCATCGTTGGTCAATCACAGGGAGGAGGAATGGCAGAATTTATTGCCCAGCATGAATCTGTAGCGAGAGTTCTCAGTTTTTCAGGAGGATGGGATTACAGCGATTCAAAAACAAGAAAGATTGCAGGCTGGTACTCTCAAAAACTGGTGACGCCATCCCAAAATGTTTTTGCGACCTATCATGTGAAAGAAGTGGCCGCAGCAGAGCTGGCAGAAATTTGTAAAACATTACATATCCCTGCGGAAAATGTTTTTGCTTTAGATCAGCCTATTGATCAGCAACCCACTAAGTCTGCTCATGGTAATCCCTATCATGTGGAAGGAATTAAAAATCCAGTATATCAACCTATCTGGATAAAAATGCTTGGTTCGGGACTGTAATCTTTAATGGTTATTTGCTGGTGATGATACTATCAATACAAAGTTGGTGGTCAGAATTATCATAATTAGGTGAAACTCTTCCGGAAGGAAGAGTTTTTTACTTAAAAGATCAAAAGGATCAACCGTTCCATTTTCATACGGTCCGCGCCCTTGAACCGATGAAAAATACTGATCGTAATTGTTTTGTAATTCTGGAGTAAATGTTTAATTATTACTGTTTTATGAAAATTTACTGAGACATTATAAAAAGTGATTTTAATTTGTATATTTGATTTTTATTTAGAACAAATAAAAATATAGTTTTGAAAAATTAATAAATGAATACAATTTTATCCATCTAATCCACAATTTCCACTAACAACTATGGAACAACAAAACAAAAGAATCCTCACTCTGGATTTAATAAAAGGGATAAGTGTCATTGGAATGATCATTATCCATACCTTATTGGTGTATGCAAATGTCAAATCACAATATGAAACTGCACTTGGTAGTTTTATTGTCTTTCTCGGAAGGGGAACTTCCATTTTCCTGATCTGTATGGGAATTACCTTCATGACTTCCAGCCATCAAAGTCTTAAAAGTGCATTAAAGCGAGGTGTTTTATTGGTGTTTGCGGGTCTGTTTATGAACTTTATGAAGTTTATGATTCCTGTTATTTTTAATTTTGCTCCCGATAATTTTATTCAGAAATACGGATGGCATACACCTATAGAGCAGCAGTATGTGTATCTGGTGCAGTTAGGTGACATCTTACAACTGGCGGGGATGTCTTTATTGTTTGTCGGGTTTATCAGAGAATATGTGAAAAATAAATATATCATGCTGGCTATAGGTTTATTCGTTGCATTGATATCCCGAGAGGTAAGTGGGCTTAATCTTGATTATCCTGTGATCAATTATGTTCTGGATCTTCTTTTCAACACCGATTATCCTGCGTATGTCTATTTCCCTGTTTTCCCATGGATGGCTTTTATTATCATCGGAATGTTTTTCGGAAAATGGTTTCAGGAACTGAACTACGATACGAAACAAATATTTAGAAATATGCTCTATGTAGGGCT
>CBFQYI010000250.1:0-6718 GCA_965720825.1 uncultured Chryseobacterium sp.
CCAGCCATCTTTCAGACTGCCATCCAAAAGGGTTAATCCTCCGGTTTCATGGTCTCCCACTACAATCACTAAGGTTTCTTTATTTTCGTCAGCAAATTTCATAGCCTTCCCTACAACATGATCAAAATCCAGTAATTCTGTAACCAACTGTTCTATATTATTGCTATGACCTCCGCCATCCGTTTGTGAAGCTTCAATCATCATGAAGAATCCGTTTTTATTATTTTTTAAATCATTTAAAGTAAGATCAAAGGCATCTGCCAACCAGTTTCCTCTTCCATTAGATATTCTTTGCGAAGCTAAGGGATCAATAACCAGAGTACGGTTATTAATTTTCGTTACTGATTTCAAATCCTGGTACAAGTCTATTTTTGCTTCCTTAAATTTCTGAAGATTATCCTGAGACAATCCGCTTGTAGGACCACCAATCAATATTTTTGTTTTCGAAGCGGCAAAATCTTTTAAAATAGGTTCCGAACTATTTCTGTTATCCGAGTGAGCATAGAAATCTGCAGGAGTAGCATCTGTAACATCTCCTGTGGAAATTAAACCGGAAGTCATCCCTTTTTCAGCAATAATATCAGGGATTTGTGCTAAAGCTTTCCCCATATTATCAACTCCTACAAAAGTATTTTTAGTCTTTATTCCCGTTGCAAATGCTGTAGAACCCGGGGCTGAATCTGTAATGTAGGCGTTGGAAGAATTGGTTTTGGAAAGCCCTGTAGATTTCATGTTGAAAACATTCAGCTTTCCCTTGTTCGCTGTAAAGGCAGCATAATATTGCGGTAAAGAAGTTCCGTCCGGAATCAGAAGGATCACATTCTTTACCTTTTTCTCCACACCGTCTGATTGATAAGTTGGAGTATAAGTGGCATATTCCTTTGTATTCTTATAAAAGTTTTTCGGAATCGTATTCATGAATTTTTTAAGATCCGGAATATGATCGGTATTGATATAATCCACTCCCAAATCCATCAGATTTACCCAGGCATTCGGGAAATCCGGAGCTCCATAAAAACGAACAGGTTTCTGCTGAGCATGGGCTTTGTCTACAGCAGTTTTAATTTTTTGCGTTTCTTCATCTCTTGGAATTCCTTTTCCATTCCATTTTACCAGTCCCGGAAGATCTGCACTGAATATCCCTACTCTTTTCAGCTGATCTGCAGAATAGGTTTTATCAAGATCTCCATCAAAATAAAGATAATTCGGATAATTTTTAAAATCTGCAGGCTGAGGTCTTCCTCCGGTAATGACAATTTTAATTCCGGAATTTCCGGTAATCTCCGGATATTTTGCCAGCGTACTCACTAAAGCTGCCAGTGAAGTTTTATAATCCTGTTTTATATCAATCAGCAATTGAAGTTTCTTACCTGCATCAGGATAAATATTCCCTTTATTCAGCTTAATCTGTTTAGAAATATTATCGAGATAAAGATTTTCCAATGTTCTGTCTGCAGAAAGTTCCTTTTCGGTATGTGCGACCCAAAGTTTTCCTTTTACCAGAAAAACATCTGCCTCGATAGAACCGAAATTAGCATAATAAGCCTGCCAGAAAGGGATCTCCTGCATATAATCATTATGTGAATGTGCATTCCCTACATTATAATGTAAATAATTTTGTGCCTGATTTTCAGAAAAAACAGCAAGGGCCAATACAGCCCATATTTTTGATAGTTTCATTCGTATATCGTTATTATTTTATAGGTCAGATGAAACGACCTATCTCCATACCTTTGAAAAAACTATATCACCACAGAAGGTTCTGTAATGATATAGTGACTTATATATAAAAAGATTAAAATTTTACCAGCCCTCATTTTGTTTAATGATCCCGTGACTGTTTACGATTTCAGCCTGTGGAACTGCCCAAACATTATGTACAGCTGGATTAAAGTTTCTTGCTGCCCAAACTACCTGTCCATTGATACCGTGCAGAGGCTTCGCATACGCTGCCTGCGCATCTCCCCAACGTACAAGGTCTCTGTGTCTGTCTGCCCATTCACCTGCCAGTTCACAGCGTCTTTCATGTTTCAGATCGGCCAGTGTAC
This sequence comes from uncultured Chryseobacterium sp., assembly GCA_965720825.1. GTDB lineage: Bacteria > Bacteroidota > Bacteroidia > Flavobacteriales > Weeksellaceae > Chryseobacterium. The sequence goes on from CBFQYI010000250.1 coordinate 2,049, forward strand.
ATCCGTTTTTCGCAGGTAAGCCTGCACGTACTCTGATCATATTGATTTCCTGGTCCGCAGATTTCCCTTGCATCAGTGAAGCTTCTGCTTTGATCAAGATCACCTCAGCATAACGCATAATCGGAACGGCAAGGTCTGTACACGGATAATCTCCGTTGGCACTCACGTGACCACTTTTCAGCTCATATTTGAAGGCATCCATATATTTATTGAACTGATATCCGGTAAGAGAATTGGTAGAAGCGTATGTTCTTTCTTTTCCGTTAAAGGTAAATTTGTCTCCTATTTTAAGAATGGTAGCACTTCTTCTAAGGTCTCCGGTTTCATATTCGTCAAACAATTCTTTCGTTGGTTGGAAATATCCCCATCCGTTATATTCTCCCCATCCTTTATTTTCAAGCATTACTCCCGGAAGAATACTTCCCCAGGCTGTAAACTTCGGAGTTCCGGGGATTGACCAGATGTATTCTGAACTGTAGTTATTTTCGGATTTAAAAACATCTGCGAAATTACCTAATAAGGCTCTGTTTCCCTTGGTCATTACTTCATTAGCCCAGAATTCTGCATTCTTCCAGTCTTTCATAAACAGATATACTTTTGCTAACAATGCCCAAGCTGCCGCTTTATGAGGTCTTCCGTAATCCTTTGCAGGAAGTTCTGCCTGTGTAGGTAATAATTCGGCAGCTCTTTTCAGGTCGTTAACAATGTAAGTATAATTTTCCATGACGTTAGCCGCTCTTGGAATCGGGTTGGGATCCGGATCTTTTGCTCGGTCAATAATCGGAACTCCGGCTTTTTCATTTCCGTAAGAATAAGCCAGCTCAAAATACATTCTGCTGCTCATGAACAAAGCTTCCCCAAGGTATTTGTTTTTAGTAGCCTGTGAAGTCTGGATATTATCAACATTGCGGATGACACGGTTGGCCACCCCGATTACGTTATATCTTTTGTTCCATTGGGTTTCAAGATCTCCTGCTGCGATATAATTACTGCTGAAGTTTTTGGCGTTATCCGCCTCACTTTTCGCTCTTCCCGTTACCATATCATCACTGGCATTGATAAACCAGAACAGCCCTCTTCCATAAAATTCACCATCGAATAAAGGCTTGTACATGGCATTGGCTCCGGTAACCAAATCGTTTTCCGTTTTCCAGAAACTGGCTTCCGTAGGAGTTCCTTCCGGCTGAACATCCAGTTCTCCCGTACATGACAGAAGCATCACTGATATTCCTGATACTAACAATATTTTGTTGAAAAATTTCATTTCTTTTACTTTTTGTTGGTTAAAAATTATAATCCGACCTCTATTCCAAAGATGAATGAGCGTGCCTGAGGATATCTTCCGGTATCCACTCCATAAGAGTTCATCCCTACTTCAGGATCAAATCCTGTATATTTCGTAATGGTAAACAGGTTGTTGGAGGTCATATAGATTCTCACTTTGTTCACATCCAGTTTTCTGTACAATTCTTTTGGTAATGAATACCCGATAGTAAGGTTCTTCAGTCTTAAGTAAGATCCGTCTTCCACATAGAAATCTGATACTTTGGAATAATTACCACTTGGATCACCGTGTACCAGTCTTGGAATATCAGTATTGGTATTCTGAGGAGTCCATGCATTCAGGATATCCCTGTCCATATTATAATTCTGTCCTGTTCCACCCGGGTTTAAAGAAATGAACTTCATTCCGTTGAATATTTTATTTCCGTAAACGCCCTGGAAGAATAAATTCAGATCAAAGTTTTTCCAGGTCATGTTATAAGAGAATCCGTAAGAAAATTTAGGGTATGGACTTCCAAGATTGACGAAGTCATTGTTATTAAGTACTCCCGTATTTCCTTCTTTCTTCAGGAATTTAATATCTCCCGGCTTCGCATTGGGCTGGATAAGATTTCCGTTGGCATCTTTATAATTGTTGATTTCTTCCTGAGTCTGGAAAATTCCTCCGGTCTTATACCCATAAAAAGAATACAGAGGATCACCTACTTTCACTCGGGTTGGCTTCAATACGCCTCTTACTCCATTATCATTGATAAAGATCTCATCCACATTGGCAAGCTGCTTCACCGTGTTTTTTAGTTGACTCATCGTAGCTCCCACTGAGAACGTAAAATCATCTGAAATCACCTTGTTATAATTGATTCCCAATTCGTATCCTTTATCCTGGAATAATCCCGCATTCACATACTGATTATTATACGTTGCCGTACTTGGCAAGCTTACATTGAAAATCTGATCTTTGGAATTCTTTACGAAATAATCAAACTGTAAGGAAAGGCTGTTGTGAAGGAATGAAGCATCTACCCCAAAGTTGGTCTGCTCAGATTTCCCCCATTTCAGATCCGGATTCGGACGTGTGGTTGCATAATAAGCAATATTCTGAGAAGGATCCTGACCGAAAATGACATTATTATCTCTGGTCATCAATGGATTCACAGCCTGAGGTGAAATTCCTCCAAGATTCCCCAGAATACCATAGCTTCCTCTTAATTTCAGACTTGACAGCCATGAAATCTCCTTCATAAAGTTTTCTTTCGAAACCATCCATGCACCGGAAACCGCATAATAATTAGCAAATCTGTTCTGTTTTGCTACGAGCGAAGAACCATCACGTCTTCCCAATAAGCTTACAATATACTTTCCTGCATAGTCGTAGTTTACTCTCGCCAGATAAGAAACCAAAGATTGCTTGAATCTGTAACTGGAAACATCTTTATTGGTATCAGCAGCATTCTGAAGATGTTGGAAAACCTCAGCTTCACTTCTGAAGTCATATGATTTTGCCACAAAACCATCATCAATTGTTTTCTGGAAGGTAAAACCTCCAAGGAAATCAAAATTATGCTTTCCTGCTGAAATTTTATACGTCAACAACTGCTCAGCAAGCGCTGTAGATGAATTATTGGATTGGTATTCTAAATTATTGGTATCAAAAATTTTCCCTACTTCCAACACTCTGTACGTAAAGTTCTTTACATCTCCCAATTTAAACGTCTGGGAGAAATTGGAACGGAATTTTAAATCTTTTGCCAGTGTAATTTCAGCATAAGGATTGATTAAAATCTCGTGGGTAGGGTTTCTGATGCTGATTCTTTTGAGATAAGCAACAGGATTGATCATATCTCCGTAACCACCTGCCACATCAATAGGCAATCCTGAGAAAGCACCGCCGGGTGTATATACCGGAACATTGGGTGGATAGTACATAGCAGCAACCAGGGCTCCTGTGTATCCACTTTTGGTATCTGCTGTGTTTCCGTCAGAGTAATTATAATACATATTTTCTCCGATCGTCAGCCAGTCTTTTACTTTATGTTCAGAATTGACTCTGAAATTATATCGTTTTGCCTGAGTATTCAATAAAATCCCTTCCAGGTTTCTGTGGTTCATTCCCACAAAATATCTGGATTTATCACTTCCTCCACTCAGATTTACATTGTATTCCTGAATAGTTCCTGTTCTGAAAATTTCTTTCATCCAGTCTGTTCTGGTAATTCTGCCGTCCGGATATTGATTAGGATTAAAAGCCATCGGTAAGCTTCCCAATTTTCCTGCATTTTCATAGGCTTTATACATCACGTCCTGAAATTCCGCTGCATTCAGAGATTCTTTCAGTCTCCAAGCCTGGTTTACCCCGTATTTCACATCAAAATCTACCGTTAGATTTCCTTTTTTCCCTTTTTTAGTGGTAATAAGAATAACCCCTCCGGAAGATCTTGCTCCGTAAATGGCTGCAGAAGCATCTTTAAGCACAGAGATATCCTGAATATCGTTGGGATTAATAGAAGGAGTTCCGTTGAAAACTACTCCGTCTACTACATACAAAGGAGTTTCACCATTGATCCCTCCCAGACCACGAATATTTACCTTAGGTGCTCCGTTGGGATCTCCACCTTCGTTCACTACAGTTACTCCGGGAGCTTTCCCCTGAAGTACTTCTCCTACTCCGGACAAAGATCTGGAAGTAAGCTTATCCAGTGAAGCCTCCGAAACAGCTCCGGAAACTTTACTTTTTTTCTGTGTTCCGTATCCAACCACAACAATCTCGTCGATGGATTTTTCTTTTAAGCTGTCTTTTTTCTGAGCGAGGAACATCGGTGAAGCTGATATTGCACCAATAAGTAATACCCTTCCCGTTAAATACGTTACGGATACAGGGATTTTAAATACATTCATGATCTCCTTTTTGATTAGGTGCAAAATTAGAACAGCCTGCTCCCACACCTCATTAAGGTTTTCTTATGTTTTTATTAAGAAATTTTAGCTTTTTTAAGATGCTACCTACCACAAAACAGAATTAAACAACTGTATTTCAATAATATATGCAATTAAAAGTAGTCATTCCTCAAATATTCCAAGCAAGATTGAGATTAAGTTTACTTTAAGTTTGTTAAATAATAGGCTTTCTGTTTAAATACAAAAACCGCTTTTCAGCGGTTTACATGTTATTGTTTAGTAAAAATAAAATCTTTTGTTTCCGGGAGATAAATAGTTTTATCAGCACCTTGAGGGAAATCCCCACCTATAAAGACCATACACCCAGGTATGTTTTCATCATAGAAATTTGTTTTTAATGGGACTAAATCATTCTTGTCCGATTAAATTAAAGCTTAATTAACAGGTCGCTCCTCTGGAGCTATAATTTTAAAACGAATACATCCTATTAA
>CBFQYI010000251.1:0-6700 GCA_965720825.1 uncultured Chryseobacterium sp.
GGTTTTAACGAAGCTTCTTCTAATCTGATCGATGTTTACGACCTTAACACAAATCGTTGGACCAATCAGTATAAAATGCCTGTTGGGGTATCCGGCCACTCATTGGCAGTAGACGATAATAAGATTTTCATTGTAGGTGATTATAATAATCAGGATTTTCTGGCCTATTTTGATACTGCTACCCATAAATTCTACCAGTTATCATCCAATATGATTCCCCGAAGACACGCAGCTGCAGAAGTATATAACAACAGATTATACATCATTGGCGGAAATACAAGCACTCTTCCCTCTTCCTCTATTAAAAGTACACAATTTGCAGAGATTAATGAAATAATGTTCAATTTGAATATCCCGTTATCTCCATAGACGAGAAAACCATCAATACCCAGCTCCGCAAAGTCGGGAGACCTAGCTCCATCAAAAAAATAAAATCCGAAGTCTCCCACTTCAGATTCAGCTTTTACATATATTTGTTTCTATCAATATGTAAAACAAATACGAAATCTTACTACCATTGAAAACAAAATTATTATTCCTTTCATTTTTGGGCTCACTGCTAACCTATGCACAAACGCTTCAGTTTAAAACTCTCGCTAATATGTCTGCAGGTAGAGGTGCCATAACAAGTGTCATTGTGGATGATAATATATATGTGAGCAATGGATATCAGCAAAACGGAGGCAATGCCAATTTTATTGAAAAATATAATATTACCGATAATAAATGGAGTGTTCTCAATGCTGCTCTTAGTCCCAAAAAATTTGCAAATTCGGAAACTTACGATCATAAAATTTATATTTTTAACGGTTGGGGAAACAGCCACCTTGAAATTGTAGACCTTAAAACCCAGAAAGTAACGAAGGGAGCTGTTAACCGTTCTTATACCGGAAATGCAGGTTCTGCTATCCATAATGGGAAAATATACGTTTTCGGTGGCAGCGGACTCAACAATGCTGCAACCACTGTATTTTCCAACAGATTTCAATATTATGATATTGCTTCCAATACATGGCATCCACTACCGGATATGCCCAACGCCAGAGAAGCAAAAGGCAAAATTGTGAATGATAAATTGTATGTCATTGGCGGTTTTAATGGTACTTCATCCCGCCTGATTAATGTTTACGACCTCAAAACCAATCTCTGGACCGATCAATATACGATGCCTGCCGGGATATCCGGACATTCATTAGCGGTATCCGGTGATAAGATTTTTATGGCGGGAGGTTATAATAATCAGGCTTTCCTGGCCTATTTTGATACAACAACCAATAAATTCCATCAGTTATCCTCCAATATGATCCCAAGAAGACATGCGGCAGCAGAGGTATATAACAATAAATTATACATCATCGGAGGAAGTACAACATCTTCAACCAAATCGGCGATTAAAAGTACACAGGCAGCTGATATTACCGGGAGTGCCCTCTCTTCAATTAAAGCCAATTAAGATCGTGAAACCAAAATAAGAATGTATAAAAATGAGAAAGGAGTTGTACAGCAGATTAAAATTTTCAGGTAACAGACTACCAATATAAAAATTAAAAATCAGAAAGATTTATTATAGAAATGAAATATTTATCAATTATAATTTTGTTACTTTTTATCAATGCTAATGCACAAAAAATGAATATAAAAAACACTCATGAATTCATCAAGGTAAGTAAGTCAGAACTTAAAGCAACTGATATGGAAGCATTGGAATTAGTTTCCTTTGGAAAAATAAGAAATGAATCCGCACCCTATGGAGATTTTTTATCAAGAATGTATACCCATTTTGGTAAACCGGAAAGTGTCATGTTTGAAGGTTTTAATTATCTGATCAGACATAAGCAAACAGATATTGTGTTTTTAGCTTTTTTTGGTGCTTCCGGCCCCGCATATGCTGCGAAAAAAAATGATATTGAAAAAATTAAACCAAGAATTTCTGAACTCGAAAATATTCTGGACAATTCAAAAAATGCAGATTGTGAAGAAGAAATTGAAACCGATTTTGGTCTATTTTTGTGTGGAGCAAAAGATGGAATTCCTTATGATAAACAAAAACAATAACCAACACAGGCTCACAATCAAATTTAAATAAAAAACAATGAGAAAACATATTATTTCAGGTATTTTAGTTTTAATTTTTCAGGCATTCTCTGCACAGATAAACACTGACCTTATTAAAAAAAATGTCACTGAAAATCCACAGGAAAATTTTTATAAACTTTTAGACGTATTCAAAGTAAACCCTTCTGAACTGACTCAGGAGCAGTTGAATCAATTGTATTACGGAAGTAAATTCATAAAAATTGATTACACTATTGGAAATTATAACAGTGAATCCGGAACATTCTGGAAACCTGCTCAAAAAAGACTGTCAAAAAGTAAAGCAGAGAAAATGGTGGCTGAAGCAGAATCAAAATACGCCATCAATCCTCTCAACAAAAATTTACTGGATGATATGATGAATATTTATAACGCACTTGATGATCATAAAAAAAGAGAATTATGCGCTAAGCAAAAAGATCTCATCATTCAAACAATAGAAAAAAGTGGGGATGGGAAAAGTGAAGAGACTGCAATTTGTGTTTTAACCCCCGGAGAAGTTTTACAACAACTTGAAAATCTCGCTACCTCAGGACCAAGAGCTGAATTCAGTCAAAAAATGAGACAACTTTCAGACGGAAGCATTCTAACCATTTATAAAATTGGAGACAGAGAAGTATTTGTAAAATTAGTGGGCGGATATTTTTTCTAAAATGATTTCCACTTTAAAGCATATAATTTATTTTTCTTAGTCCAGACAATATTTAACCGTGAAAAAATTATTTTACATTTCAATTTTCCTCTCATCAAGATTAGAAAAATGAGATGAAAACAAGAAGAATGAAATTATAAAAGTATTCCAGAATGAAGTATAAGTTTTCAGTAATGATATTTTTCATCAGTTTTTTCTCCTATTCCCAAACTATAGAATGGAGATCTGATTATAAATTACAAAAAAATGATTTTCAGGGGAAAATCCCTGAAAATAATACAATTGATCACGCAGGAACTGCTTTTAATATCGGCTATGAAATTGTCTCGAATTCCATATGGACAGGGAGAATGAAGATCAGAACCTATGCCGTATTCGACAAATCAAAATCCTGGTTAAATGAATCTTTTTATTCTGATAATTTATTGAATCATGAACAAAAGCATTTTGACATCGCTCAGGCTTTCGCATACAAATTGCAGAATCTAATTAATAAGGAAATAAAAAACTCAAAAGATTTCACTTCAAAATTTTCAGACTTAAGCACGTTAATTGGCGACGAATGCTTAAGCTTTCAAGAAAAATATGATGCAGAAACTGATCACGGAACAATACCGGAAAAACAAAAAGAATACGATAAAATCATTGAACAAATGCTAAAAGAAAATAACAAAAACTAATCATGCCATATTATAAGCAATTATTTCTGTTTTTCACTCTACTTTTACTTCCCATCCATCATTCATTTGCCCAAACAAAAAAGATCAATAAAATAGATTCTCTGATGAAGTGGGCTCACCAAACCGGAGCCTTTAATGGAAATGTTTTAGTAGCAAAAAATAAAAAAATCATTTACAATGCTTCTTTTGGCTTCACCAATGTTACAAAAACGGCACCACTAACACCTGATTATAGATTTAATATTGGTTCTATTACGAAGGAATTTAGTGCGGTTGCTTTATTGCAATTCCAGGAACAGGGCAAATTGAAACTCGACGATCCTATTTCCCGATACATTCCGGAATTACCCCAATGGGCGGATAAAGTCACGGTAAAAAATTTATTGCAATATACGAGTGGCATTCCGAATGTAAACTGGAAAAAAATAAAAAATGACAAAGATCTTTTTGAGGGGTTACAACTTGTTGATTCATTAGATTTCAAACCCGGAACAAATTATGATTACAATAACAATAATATTTTTCTACGACAATTTATTGTTGAACGACTGACCGGAATGAGTTTTAAAACTTATGCAGAAAAATTTATTTTTAAACCTTGTAAGATGACATCTTCTGTGATGACTCCTTTTGAGAATGAAAAAAATATAGCCAAAGGATTTAATAGGGAGCTGATTGCAGACAAAGAAGATTTGCCTATAACCGGAGGAACCTATTTAACGACTGAAGATGCATTGAAATGGGCAAATTGTCTTCACTCCAATACAATAATTAATGCAAATTCTTTATTTGAACTGGGACAACAGTTTAATCTGCCGGAAACCCAATCTTCCTTAGGACTGGCAAAGTTTAATAACAAAAAACTCATAGAGCATGTACACGACGGTAGAGCCGGAAGCTATGAAGCGCTCTTGGTTTCTGATATGAATGAAAAATTTACGATCATTTTATTAGGCAACCATTACAAAGGAAAGTTATTTGAAATTTCTGATGCGATTAAAGCTATTTTGAAAAACGAAGAATAACTCTGATCTGATTTTACAAAAGCGGTTTTATTCTGGTATTTATATGTAGATTTGAAAACCAATAACCATACTATGAACGCTCAGGAACTTCAAACATTGCTCACTGAAAGAGCTGAAAAATTTCATCTCAAAAATGAAGCATTTCACACACTCTACAAAATACTCTCAGAAGATCCTGAAGAATTGATAGGAGGCTTTGCCCGCCACGAAATTACTTTTGTATTTGAGGGATACCAATATTTGATTGAACAGCGATACCGGGAACCTATTATCCGGGCAAGAATAAGTCTTTGTGTGGAAAAGGAAACGTATGTTGAAAATTTAGAACCCATCGGGTATTATGATCTTGAAATGGATTTTGATGGCGAAATAGAAGGAAAAATACCTGAAAGATATTGGAATCATATCCTATTTTCAGGATATGAACAAAAAGATGCCTCCTCAATATTTACGTAGAAATCACAGTGAATATAAATTTGTTTCTTACATCTCTCTGATTGGAACACTCTTCATCAGCAAAGAATTTGAAGGGGCCGGAGTATTTATCAACAGAGCAAACACTTATTTAAATGACACAGATAATGTGTTACCAGATAAAGATTATTTAAAAAAATGCCGGTATTTTCTGAAAATAATGACCCGCTACTTACTAGAAAACAATTTGTTATCAGAAAGTTTAAAACAAAAATTGACAGAGAATAAGAATAATAATCCACTTCGCTAAATCTGTGACCTTGTATCAATATTAGAAGAAATGTTATGAAAAAAAGACAATTTAAAAAACTGGACAATTCAATTTCAAGCTTTCAATGGATAAAAAAGAAAAGTGAAAGATATTGGCAGAAAGTAGATCTGATGGAATGCTGGGGATTCCAGATTCAGGAAGGAAGCAAATGGAAAAAAGGATTATCAGAATCTGAATTAGAAGATTTCCAGAACCAACTGAACATCACCTTTCCCGAGTCATTAAAAAACTATTACAGAACGATGAATGGTCTTGACAAACCGGGAATAGATAATAATGGTGGCGAAGGAGAAATTGATTTTGGTCCTATATTTTATTCCTATCCTGATGACATTCCCATCATAAAAGCAAGAATTAAACTGACCTTGGAAGCCAACCGCGTGACAGAAGATAGTATTAAGAACCAAAATGTACCTCCAATTATCCCCTATTTAGGGCATCGGTTTTTAATACTGGATCATGAAGAAACTGTTCTTTCAATGTTTGGCAGTGACATTATATTCTGGGGTGGCAATTTATCAAAAGGAATTGCTAAAGATATTTTTCCAATTCGTCATGCTGAAAAAAAGAAAATTGATACAAGCTCATTTTGGAATAGAAAAATAGGATAATTTAACTCAATAGTTCTACTTAGTTACTCAAATCATTACATTACAAGAAGCCGGAAAATTTCTGTAAATATTCAGAAGTAAAAAACATCTATACAACATGAAAAAAGCATTTGAATTTCTCAACCATTTAAAAGAAAATAACAATCGGGAATGGTTTGCCAGACATAAATCTGAATACGATGTCATTGTAAAAGAAAACAAAGTTTTTTTTAATCAGATTTATACCGAACTTCAGGAATATGATAACCTGAAAGGAATCCATATTTTCAGAATTTACAATGATGTACGTTTTTCCAAAAACAAAACACCTTATAAAACCAATTTCGGAGTGGGATATTCCCGTTCGAAACCCATGCTGAGAGGCGGATATTATATTCAGCTGGAACCGGGAAACAGTTTTGTAGGTGGTGGATTCTGGGGGCCTGAAGCCAAAGATTTACTTCGCATCCGTAAAGAATTCGAAATCAACAGCTCAGAAATTGAAAAAATCACCTCTGATACAACTTTTATACAATATTTTGGAGAACTTATAGGTGACGCTGTAAAAACGGCACCTCGTGGGTTTGATAAAAATCATCCGGCTATTGATCTGATCAGGAAAAAGCAATTCCTTGTGATGCGGAAATTTACAGATAAGGAGGTTTTATCAGACAACTTTCAAAAAGAAGTCCTCCTGACTTTACTTGCCATGAGACCTTTTTTTGATTATATGAGTGAAATTCTGACCACGGATATGAACGGGGAACCTTTATTTTAAAAGCCATGAAAAAAACGTCTTTATTCATTTTTACATCTTTTATAGTATTGAGTTGTTCTGATCATTCTCAGAAGACAAAATCGATGGATTTTCGCAGTTTTAAACTTCAGACTCCTAAAGACTGGAGCAAACTGAA
>CBFQYI010000252.1:0-6691 GCA_965720825.1 uncultured Chryseobacterium sp.
TTTCATGCAGAATCTCATTGATCTGACCTACCCACAAAGGTTTTCTTTCAGTACCTTCCTTTTGATGGGTCAACTGACTGAAAAGGTGTAATAATAATTGATTAACAGCCAGTTCAAATGTGAGGTCATGAGTTTTAGTTTCTCTGAACATCTGGTAAACCAATAGTTTTAAAGCCGGATCTTTTATATTAAAACTGCCTTCCACTTTACTTTTCTGAATGTCAAACCGGTCAAACCAACTTTGAGTGAGCTCAATATGAAAGCCTCTTGTGAAAATATCCGGTTTAATATTATAATGCGGATCTTCCCAATGATGATACAATAATGTTCCGGCAGAACAGCCGTAGACTTCCTTCCTGTTTCCTTCTGTCATATTGCCCTGCAGAAGAAAAGTGAAATAAGCATTTTCATGATAATGCCAGTCTACGTAAGGATGTGTATACTCTGTATCGGTGATGGTCAATCCTTCTAAATTGACCTTCTGATTAGTGTTTCCAAAATATTCGCCGTTACGAAGAGTATTCATAATAAATTCTGTTTTAATCGGTCAATCTGTTCATACATTTTATTAAAAAACATTTTCCTTTCTCTGTTCCCGGATTCATTCAGTGATCTGGAGTTCTTGATCTGATGCTCAAAATAGCTCAGTGAATCTTCACACGTTATTTTATCATTGGTCATCATATATCCGAACATACTGAAAGGTACAAAAAAGGAACATTGTTCTTCGTTTTTGAACAGAATAGCATTGTTTAAAATGACTAAATCATTCACATAGATCTGAAAATTAGTTTTCTCCAGTGTTTTAATTTCCAGTCCTTCCAGTAACTTTCTCAGGTCTTCCAGAATAAGATCTGCATCATTTTTCTTTAATAATCCCATTTCATAATAGAACGAAATTTGTCTCAACGCACTTATAATGGTGGTGTCATTCCATATTTCCGTTACGTTTTGTTTGTCGTAAAGATCTTTCAGCATTTCATTTTTTACAGAATGATATTCCATTGTAAACTCATGAAAGGGACTTAAAAACTTATCCTGATTCAAAAGATTCATCCAGACATAAAACTTGAAACGGGACAGAACTGAATCTGAAATGGTATAGAAAAAAGGGATGTCCTTTGCTGAATAAAATACTTTTGAATTATTAATATTCTGAAAAACATTCAAAATCTTCAAGGAGCTCTCAAAATAGTTTAAAAGGTCCTCGGTAGTTTTAACAGGCTGTGTTCTCTTGACTACTAATTGATTTTCTGTTCCCAGAAACTGATCCAGTGAGATCTGGTAGTATTTGGCAAGCTCCAGAGCTTCCTCAAAACTAAACTTGGCTTTCATAGAAGTTCTTCTGTGCGCCGCATCATAGCTGATATTGAGAATATTGGCGATCTCATCATTTAACGATTTTTCACCGATTTTTCTTCGGATTTCCTTCAATAAAGCTTCCTGGTGCATAGTTTTGTGATTTTCACAAATGTAATATTTTTTGGGGAAAGAGCTGTTGATTTTCTGTTTAGAAGGTTGGAAGCCTGAAACTGGGAGAAGGGAAGTATCGGAGGTCGAAAGAATCAATAGCAATTTGAAAGTAATTGGAATTATAATCACTATTACTATTGATCACTGAAAGTAACTTCCAGCATCCTTCTTCCGGCTTCCAACCCCCTGTTTTGTGATTTTCGCAAACAGGATGTTTTTTTTAATTTTTTTTCACATTCGGAACTGAGTCTTCTGCTTATAATTTTGAACTGTAATTTTAAAATAACGAGTTATGAAAACACGAATTTTATTAATAGCAGTTCTTTTAGTCAATAGTCTGGTTTATGCATCGGACCATCTAAAAGCAGATTCTTTGAAACCAAGACTGATTGCCGCTTCGCCTTCAAAGAATGTAAGAAATGTCAACGGAGTTTTATTTAAATATTATGATGAAGAAGATCATTTTAAGCCCAAAAAAGTAAATGGCTTAGGCATGGGATTCAATTTTGTAGGAATTTTTCTTCCGCCATTAATGCTTTTCAATTTACAGCCATCAGTTAACGGTGATTATGTCATTGTTCCCCGTGAAAAGATGAATACCATTAACGGACTTCAGCTGTCACTCATCAATCTAGAGCCCACTGTTACCAATGGTTTGGAGATCAATGTTTCGAGTAATGTCAACACCTATGCAGTGACTAACGGAATGTCTGTTTCTCCATTTTTTAACCTGCATCATGAGATGAAAGGTGTTTCTGTAGCGCCATTGGCCAATATCGGGCAGAAATGCAGAGGAATACAGATTGGTTTATACAATCAATGTAAAGATTTCAGAGGAATACAAATTGGTGGATGGAATGAGAACGGGAGAAGGAAACTTCCTTTGATCAACTGGAATTTTAAGAAACAAAAAGTAAATAAGGCGTTATGAAAAAGTTTATTGTAATCACCGCAGTATTTCTTTGTGGCTTTCTGAAAGCTCAGTTTGAAGAAATCAAAGAGAAAAAATGGCTGGTTATTCTTGTCAGTACCAGAATTGAAGGAACTTCAATGGATAACAAAGCATTTTGGTCAATAGGAACAAAACTGACTGATGGGGATAAAAATTACTACAGCTTAAGAGGTCACTTTAACTGGTGGGACGAAAGAAGACTGTTGGTTATTCCTGAGTTTGATTATTTCAGAAAAGTTGTTTCGTTCCGGGATGGTGCAGAAGTATCCTCTTTATATGCGGGCGCAGGAGTTTCACCTTATGCGGTTTCACCCAAAGCGGGAATCAATTTCTACCATTTCTTTTGTGCAGAATTCGGGTACAACTTTGAATATAACACGTATAAACCGTTCCCGATTAAAGGATTTCGTTACGGTATAGGAATTAACCTTGTTTTTTAAATGATTTTAAACCAATAAATAATTCAACCATGAAAAATTATAAACTCATAGTATTTTTATTCCTGTTTTCAGTACGTGTTTTTTCACAAAATACCACGAATGACACCGTGAATATCCAGACAGAAGAACCTTTTGATTATAAAAAATATTATGACTGTGATTTCGGAGAAGGAAATGTTTTGATTGTCATCAAGAAAGGAAAAGAATTTACAGACCTTAAAGATTTAAGAAAATCCGGAAAAGGTTTTGCCATTAAAATGGAAGCGATCTACAGTATGGAATTTGCAGATGGAAAAAGATATGAATCAAGTGTGGTGAAGAAAATCACGAATGACAGTCTTTCGATCACGAATTTTTTCAATGAGAATGCTGCTAAGTTGGCAGGACAGCCTTTTCAGTTGATTACTTATCCTCTGTCATCTTTGAAATATATCCGTTTTATTGACGACAGGATGCTTTCTCTATACAGTAAAAAGAATATTCAGAAGAGTTTTGATCTGATTGTGAAAAAAATGGATCAGGCTAAAATGTGTCCTGCAGTTCTTCAGTTTAAAGAAAGAAATGGTGAAATGAAGGTCTGTCATTTTTATCTGACCTCTCAAGGATATGATCTTCTTTATGAGAGCAATGGAAGAGTGTACTATCTGGAAGGTAAAGTAGAATGGAAATGATTTTTTAAAGAACTTGTAATCTTGAAGTTGTATTCTCTTTTTATTGAATTATTATTTCTGATTTTAATGAAAATATTGACTAATACTTGGAAAAAAGTAAAAGGAGTGGTGCATCTACTGAAGAAAAATAATATTTTTGTAATATAGCTAGGATGAGTGATGAAATTAAAATATTTACTACTGTTTTTGATTACCGGGATTGTGTTTTTTCAGGCACAGACCAATAATATGGGAAAAAATCCTCTGGAAGAACGTACTTATGAAGAATTGAGTAAAGAATTCTATAAAAGTCGTATAGGAGAGGGAAACAGTAAAAGTATTGCCAATTGTTATCTTAAAAAGGCAAAATCTGAAAAAAATACGACTCAGATTGCTGAAGGATATGTGATGCTCCACTTCGAAGAGAACTTCCCCAATGCATTAAAATATCTTGACAGCTTACAACATCTCACCCAAAATTTCAAAGAAAATACGTATCCGGCCAGAATTTATCTTTTAAGAGGAAATCTTTATTTTAGAAATGATAATCTCCAGTCCGCACTGAATAATTATATTTTAGGACTGAAATACGCAAAAAAAGAAGGAAATAAGAGGCAGATTGCCATGGCACATATCAATATTGCCTATCTGAATAATTATATCGGAAAGCATGAGGAAACAGCCAAAGTCCTGAAACATTATGCTTATGACGCCGATTATATGAATGAAGAGGAAAAGAAATCTCTCAAACTCAATCTTGCTGATGCCTATATAGAGATCAATAAAATGGATTCTGCTTATACATTGATACAGGAAGGGATGCAAAATTCCCGTAAAAATAAAGAGGTTTACCGTTATCATCAAAATCTTGGGCTGCTGGGGTATTATCATCTGCATTCGAAAAATTATCAGAAAGCAATTGACGGCTTATTAGAGTGTAAAAAATATTTCTTTACCAACAGTAATGACAGAAGAGATCAGAATTATACTCTTTTGTATCTGGGAAAATCATACGCCGGACTTCAGGAAAAACAAAAGGCAGTAGACTTTTTCCGGAAGATAGATTCTATGGTTCTTAAAACAAACTATATCTATCCTGAGTTGAGAGATGTATACACTTATCTGATTGATTACTATAAAGAAAATAGTGATACGGAGAAGCAGTTGTATTATGTAGACAGGTTTTTAAAGGTAGACCAGGTTCTGGATACCCAGTTCAGATATATTTCCAGAGAGCTTCCCAGAAGGTATGATACTCCGGAACTTCAGCAGGAAAAAGAAAATATTACCAATGAACTTACCAAAAGGAAAAGCCTTTTTTATATTGTCTTAAGTCT
Organism: uncultured Chryseobacterium sp.; assembly: GCA_965720825.1. Classification (GTDB taxonomy): domain Bacteria; phylum Bacteroidota; class Bacteroidia; order Flavobacteriales; family Weeksellaceae; genus Chryseobacterium. The sequence goes on from CBFQYI010000252.1 coordinate 4,853, forward strand.
TTTGTTGATTTCACATTTATTATTTATCAATGTTTATTTTAAATATAAAAAATCTGAAAAAAACTATAAGAAGATTGCCCAGGATCTTATTCAATCTGTAAATGAAAATACGGTAGGAAAAAACAGAGATCAGGAAGTTCGAAAGGAATTATTATCAGAACCTCTTCAAACAGAAAATACAGAAAATTCCGAAGACAAAATATCCAGAACTATTTCTGAAGATATTGCCCAGAATATTTTAAAAGAACTTGAAATATTTGAAACCAAAGATCAGTTTTTGAATAAAGGAATTACGTTGGGAAGTCTGGCCAAAAAAATAAAAACAAACTCAAAATATCTGTCAGAAATTATCAATACTTACAAAGGAAAAAACTTTGCAACCTATCTCAATGATCTTCGTATTGATTATGCCATCAGCAGATTGGCCAATGACAAAAAATTCAGGTCTTATAAAATTACTTTTATCGCCGAAGAGTTAGGATATAATAATGAGCAGGCCTTCACTTTAGCCTTCAAAAAACGAACCGGAACACCACTTTCCATCTACTTGAAAGAAATTGAAAACATGTCTTTGGGTTAATATTAAAATATTGTTATTCAGTTGTTTATAGTTTATAGATTCATGTTTTTAGGTATATAAATTTATGAATCTATAAAGCATTCGCTTGTATCATTCTTCCACTTCCTGCATCTTTGCTTCAGGTAAAAACACAACCATTTATTTTGTATGTGCACAATACAAGATATCAGTTCCAAACTGTTGATCATTTAAAAAATCAAGTCAGGAATTGTATCATAAAAACTAATAATGAAGAAGAGGATAAAAACTAATAACTAAGAAAACTAAAATGTAATAATGAAGTAATTGTTCAGAATTTAGAGATGTAAAGTGTAGTGATCATTTAATAATCATTAAACAGTAAATCCGGTTAATCCGCCACACAGTTTAAAAGTATAGTATAGTCTAAAAATGGATGTATAGCCCGGTAATTTACCACGAACTTATCACTTAAAAACTAATAACCATTTCAATAAAACTAATTCCATGAAAACTCAGAGTAAAATACTATTTTATTCTTTTTAAAAGTGATAGTGTAAGTGTGTTCATTCCGGGGGATATTCCGGATATTATTGAAGTTCAGGACAATATTGAGTGGAAATGTAACCTGAAAATGCAGAAGAGTGTGCAGAAGAAAAAAGGTGAATTTTCTGAACTGAAAGTTTAAATACCTGTTAAATGATTTTTAAAGACAGCGCAATCATCAAGTTGCGCTGTTTTTTTGTAACTTTGCAGACATTAATTTTTATATAAAAAATTTATCATCAACAAATGAAAAAGCAAACGATCAAAGAAATCCTAAAGGATTACAAGAAAGTATTACATCATGACATTACAGTTTACGGATGGGTAAGATCCTTCCGTGCTAATCGCTTTATTGCGCTTAATGATGGTTCTACGATTAATAATTTGCAGATAGTTGTTGATTTCGAAAATTTTGATGAAGCTATTCTTAAGAATATCAGTACAGCTTCTTCCCTGAAAGTAGTAGGAGAAGTGGTGGAAAGCCAGGGAGCAGGACAATCTGTGGAAATTATCGCTAAAAAGATCATTATTTTAGGAGATAACTTTACAGAAGAACTTCAGAGTACAATTCTTCAGCCTAAGAAACATAGTCTTGAGAAACTTCGTGAGCAAGCTCACTTAAGATTCAGAACGAACCTTTTCGGAGCAGTATTCAGAGTGCGTCACGCAGTAAGTTTTGCCGTTCATTCCTTCTTCAACCAGAATCAGTTTTTCTATATCAACACACCGGTCATTACAGGAGCAGATGCGGAAGG
>CBFQYI010000253.1:0-6674 GCA_965720825.1 uncultured Chryseobacterium sp.
AAATGATATTTTAGAATTATACTATTCAGGAAACGAGAAAAACTGTAAATCAGCAATACCTAATTTTAAAATAAAAAAAGAAAACAACACCTATTTTATTAAAGGAGTTGGAGGTGAAGCTACATTTAATGAATGGATAGAATTAGATAAAACGAAATAATATCTATAAAGTAAGTCTAAAAATACCCATCTACACACCAATTCATCCCATCTATATATAATTTAGAAAAGAAATTTCGTTTCATTTAAAAAATATTTTTACCTTTGCTACGTGAATTTTAACAACGGAACATATTATTATAGAATTTTTACCTCAGCTCTGGGATAGGATTCTTATGAATATAATTTAAAACCTCGTCCTAGGGACGAGGTTTTTTTATTTTATAAAATAGAGAAAGATGAAAATAAGTATTATTGGAATAGGATTAATCGGTGGTTCGATGGCCTTGAAATTAAGAGAGAAAAACATTGCCAGCTTCATCTACGGAATCGATAACAATACACAGCATATCAGTGATGCATTAGATCTTAAAATAATTGATGCCGGAGTAGATCTTGAGCATGGAATTAAAAATTCGGATCTGATTATCCTGGCTATTCCAGTAGATGCTGCCAGAAAACTATTGCCGTCTGTTCTTGACCTTGTGTCTGATCAGCAAACGGTAATGGACGCAGGTTCTACGAAAGCTGGAATTGTAAATGCTGTAAAAGACCATCCGAAACGTTCAAGATTTGTGGCTTTCCACCCGATGTGGGGAACAGAAAATAACGGTCCGAAATCCGCTATTGCAGAAAGTTTCTCAGGAAAGGCTGGAGTAATCTGCAACAAAGAAGAATCCGCAGAAGATGCACTGAACATTGTTGAACAAGTGGTTAATGCCCTTGATATGCACATGATTTACATGGATGCACAAGATCACGACGTTCATACTGCCTATATTTCCCATATTTCCCACATAACGTCATATGCGCTTGCCAATACTGTACTGGAAAAAGAACGTGAGGAAGAAACTATCTTTCAGCTTGCGAGCTCCGGTTTTTCAAGTACGGTACGTCTTGCCAAATCGCATCCTGAAATGTGGGTTCCCATCTTTAAACAAAACAAAGAAAATGTGTTGGATGTACTGAACGAACATATCTCCCAGCTCAGAAAATTCAAATCTGCCCTTGAAAAAGAGAATTATGAATACCTTGAAGAACTGATCACCAATGCCAACAGAATCAGAGGAATTTTAAGGTAAACAATTCCACACGATACTAAAAGCCCAACGGTTTTTACTTTTATTTTATTAAGAAACCCTTAGTCAGTAATGTCTAAGGGTTTTATGTTGTAAAATAATGGTATTTCTATTAACACTCCGGAACGTTAACGGCAATTGCAAGCCCGCCTTCGGAAGTTTCTTTAAAACGGTCACTCATAGACTGAGCCGTTTCCCACATGGTAAGAATCACCTCATCCAATGTTACCTTTGCCTTGGTTGGATCACTTTCCAGTGCGATATTAGCTGCAGTAATCGCTTTCATAGCACCCATTGTATTTCTTTCGATACATGGAATCTGTACCAATCCTTTAATTGGGTCACATGTTAATCCTAAATGATGTTCCATTGCAATTTCTGCCGCCATCAATACCTGGCCTACGCTTCCGCCCAGAATTTCTGTAAGTCCGGCAGCTGCCATTGCAGAAGATACTCCGATTTCCGCCTGACATCCTCCCATCGCTGCAGAAATAGTCGCATTTTTCTTGAATAAGGTCCCGATTTCTCCTGCTACAAGCAAGAATCTTATAATATCTTCCTCACTCGTAAATGGTGTAAATGCCTGAGAGTACATCAATACGGCAGGAATAACTCCACTCGCCCCATTGGTAGGCGCGGTAATAATTCTTCCGAAACTTGCATTTTCTTCATTCACAGCCAATGCGAAACAGGCAATCCATTTGTTGATATTCGTAAAGTTTTCTTCAGCATCTACCACCTGCTGGAACCATTCATCTTTATTTTTATAAATTTTGTCTCCTAACAGCTTTCTGTTGATTCCAGCTGCTCTTCGGGTAACATTCAGTCCGCCTGGAAGAATTCCTTCTTTATTAACCCCTTTATAAATGCACTCTTTGATCTGCTGCCAGATGTAAAGCGCTTCCTGTCTTGTTTCATCCTGGGTTCTCCAGCTTTCTTCATTCATGAAAATCAAATCTGATATTTTATCAAATCCCAGTTTTTCACAATATTTTGCAATATCTGAAGCTTTATGACAAGGGTACAAAGTACGTACACATTGCTTTTGAATAGAGTTTTTTTCCTGACTGGCGATGAAACCTCCTCCTACAGAATAAAAATCCTGTACAAGCTCTGTTCCGTCTTCGAAAACAGCTCTGAAGATCATTCCGTTCGGATGAAAATCAAGGCTCTTTTTCATATTTAAAATCAAATGATGTCCGTAAACAAATGGAATAATTTTCTCTCCACCCAGGTTAATGGTTTGAGTACTTTTAATGTATTCTATTTTCTCATCAATTTTTGAAGTATTGATCGTCTTAAAATCTTCTCCATTCAATCCAAGCATTCCGGCAATATCAGTTCCGTGCCCAATCCCCGTTTTGGCGAGTGAACCAAAGAATTCAAGAAAAACCTCTTTAACTTCTTCTATTGATCTTTCTCTTTTTATAATCCTGATAAATGCAGCTGCTGCATTCCAAGGTCCCATCGTATGCGAACTGGACGGGCCTATTCCTACTTTAATAATCTCAAAAACCGATATTGATTCCATAAATGATTCGTCATTTTCCTCAAAAACAAAGATACATGATAAATCCTAATATATGCATAGCAAAATCTTAGATTTATTTGGTTTTGACAGTCTATAAAACAAGTATTTTTGTAGCTTAGCTGGTTGTACGAATTTCAAATTATATTGTTCTTTTCAATCATTTTTTTTAAATGGAAACATTAATTAAAAGCATTTTACAGCATGTCCAACTAAGTCCGGAAGAAATAATGGCCTGTAAAAGTTTCTGGACAGAAAAAACATTGGAAAAAGGTGATTTTCTATTGAGAAACGGAGAAATCTGCCGTCATGACAGCTATATCATTTCAGGAGTTTTAAAAGCTTTCTGCATCAATGAAGACAATGGAAATGAGGAAATTCTCTTTTTAGCTATTGATCACTGGTGGGCCACAGATATTGCCAGTTTTTCAAAACAAAAACCTTCCATTTATAATATTCAGGCGGTCGAAAAAACAAAGCTCCTACAGATCAGCCATCAATCCTTTCAAAAAATGCTGAAGGAAATTCCCTCCTTAGAAAAATACTTCAGAATTATTCTGGAAAGTTATCTTGGAACACTGGAAAAAAGAGTCATATTCAATCATATGCACAAAGCAGAACAAAAGTATTATGATTTTCTGGAAACCTATCCTGATATTTCCTCCAGAGTTCCTCAGTATCTGATTGCTTCTTACCTCGGTGTAACCCCGGAATTCATCAGCAGAATTAGGAAAAAAAATAAATCCTCTTGAACTAGATCAATTTTTCAAAACTTAATAATCAGGAATTTTGCTGGTATAAATTCTTAACAAGTGAAAATACTGATTATTAATGCCAGTGTAAGAAATGAGAGATCTTACAGCAGAAAACTGACCCAGCTTTTCGTTGAAAACTGGACAACGAAATATCCTCTTGACACGTTCGCGTACAGAGAAGCGGGAACTGATACGATTCCTAATATTGATGAATCATGGATTGCAGGAGCTTTCAAAAGATCTTCAGACAAAACTGAAGAAAACCAAAAGCCTTTACAGCTGAGTAATGAACTCGTCAAAGAGCTCAAAGAACATGATGTATATGTCATTGGAACTCCCATGTACAACTGGTCTATTCCGTCCGGATTAAAAGCTTATATTGATCAGGTCATGCGGATTAATGAAACATGGAAATTTCGATCCGGAGTTCCGGATGGTGATTATGTAGGACTTCTTGAAAACAAAAAGCTTTTTATCCTCTCAACCCGTGGTGATACCGGATACGGAGAAAATGAAAAGAACGGACACATCAATTTCCAAACAACTTATCTGAAGCATATTTTCGGAATTATGGGTGTGCATGATGTTACCATTCATTCCTTAGATAATGAAGAATTCGGAGGTGAAGTCTTTGAAAATTCTAAAAATAAAATCTTCGAAGCCATTGAATCCATTCAATAATCATTTTTGATTTTAATTAATATCATTCAGGACATTAGGTATAACTTAATGTCCTTTTTGTTAACTGAAACTTTCCTCATGCTGAGACAGGTCAAGCCCTTTATTTTCGGACTCTTCAGAAACTCTGAGCGTAATGATAGCATTTGTAATCTTGTACAACAACAATGAACCGAAGAACGTAAAAACAGAAACCAACACCAATGCGGCCATATGATGAAGAAATACTTCTATCCCACCATGAAGCAGACTGGCTTTTTCGCCATGAGCAAAGATGGCGGTAAGAATCATTCCCATAATTCCCCCTACTCCATGACAGGCAAAAACATCCAGTGTATCATCTATTTTCTTTAACCCTTTCCAGTTCACCATCACATTAGATACGATCGCTGTAATAAATCCTATAAAAAGACTTTCCTGAATGCTTACAAAACCACATCCGGGAGTAATGGCCACCAGTCCTACCACAGCTCCGATACATGCACCCAGAGCCGAAACACTTCTTCCATTAATTCTGTCAAAAAAGATCCAGGTCATCATCGCAGAAGCAGAAGCAATGGTAGTTGTTCCAAAAGCGGTAGCAGCAGACGCAGAAGCACTCAGTGCAGATCCTGCATTAAAACCAAACCACCCGAACCACAGCATTCCTGTTCCCAGAAGTACATACGGAATATTGGAAGGCTCATGATGGGGATTCTTTCTGTTTCCTACCACCAAAGCTCCGGCAAGGGCTGCAAAACCTGCGCTCATATGCACCACGGTTCCCCCTGCAAAGTCTTTTACTCCAAAATATTTGTTTAAAAGGCCTTCAGGATGCCAAACCATATGACAAAGAGGCGTATAAATAAAGATGCTGAAAAGAACGATGAATAGTAAATAGGAAATAAAACGAACTCTTTCTGCAAAAGATCCGGTAATAATAGCCGGAGTAATAACAGCAAATTTCATCTGAAACAGAGCAAACAAGATAAAGGGAATAGTAGGCGCCATCAGTTTATGAGGCAGGTTTCCTACTCCATTAAAAAAAGGATAACTTAATGGATTTCCAATGATCCCATAATGCTTCCCGGCAATGGTAATTCCCAGAGATTCACCAAATGACAAAGAAAAACCTACTACGACCCAAACCATAGAGATGACTCCTAAAGCAATAAAGCTCTGCAGCATAGTAGAAATGACATTTTTCTTCCCAACCATTCCTCCATAAAAAAAGGAAAGTCCCGGTGTCATCAAAAGAACGAGTCCCGCTGCTGCGAGAATCCAGGCTACGTCAGCGCCCACAATTTTATCTTCACTTAAAAACTCTCCCGTACCAGGAATATCTGCAGCCGGATTCCAGAATAAACCTCCGATGGCTACAAGTGTGATCACGGAGAATGAAACAATCCATTTTAAGCCTACTTTCATAAAATTTATATTTAACCCTATCAAATTTAAACATAAATTTCATAAAAACTATACTTTTGAATATTACACCCCTATAAAAATAGCATTACATGAATAATATTTTTAATTTTCACAAAACACTTCCTTTAGTATTTTCGAAACTTCTTTGGATTTTGTAGCGGGAAAAAGATGCGTCCCTCCTTTTACCACGTAATTCGGATTGGAATAACGGATAGGAAAAACAATGTCTTTATCACCTAATATCTGAATAACATTCGGGTTTTCATCAAACTTCCATTCAGAAACTTTTTCTACTGACCATTTCAGATAATAAGGGTCTCTTACTTTAAAATATTGAAGAAGTTTGGGATTTTTAGGATCAAAAAGTTTTCGGATAACAGCATACACGTTGGCTGCTTTATCGTTGAACAATCCTACAGGAAGAATTCTTGGAATCTTTGTAACCTCACCGGTTTTTATAAATTTAGATTTTTCCTTATCAGATTTTATACTTCCAAGGATCACTACTTTTTCTGCAGGTTTCAATTGATTAATCTCCTGTACAATAATTCCTCCGAAAGAATACCCTAACAGACAGAATGGTTCTGAATCATCTATTTTCTCTGCCATTCTTTTGACATAAGCATCGAAAGGCTCATTTTTTTCAGGAATAAGCCAGTCTATAAAAATCAATTCACAGTGTTTGGGAAACTCTATTCTTTCAAGGACCTTGAAGTCTGCTCCCAGACCGCTTACGATATAAATTTTCATACTACGAATTTATAAAAAATACAGGGAACAGTAAATGATTAAGCCAAATCTTTGATGTAACAAAGGCATAAAAAATGAGCAGCTCTGATGAACTGCTCATTTTTATATTGATTGTATATTAATCTTATTTTTTCTTCTTTGGAACTCTGTTCTCGTTATCCAGCATTTCTGTAGTAACTTTGAACTGGATATCCATTTCGTTCTTAATGAAATAATCTTTCAATGAAGACTGATAGAATACTTTAAAGTCTCTTCTGTTCAGAGAGAACTTTGCAGATTCAATAGAGGTGGTGAACTGAGTAACGTATACATTCGCAG